>JALHUM010000357.1 GCA_022865905.1 Anaerolineales bacterium
CCAGTTCGCCGCCCAGTAATTCGTCGGCACATCGGCGAAGATCCCTGTGGCTGGTGGCGGGGTGTAACTACTGCCATACTTGGTTCGCAGCAGGAAGACCGCTGTCTCTGCCCGCGTGACATTGCTATTCGGACAATAGCGCAGCGGATTTGTCGCACACCCGTTGGTGATGCCCTCGTTGTAGAATCCTTCAATCCAGTTCACCGCCCAGTAATCTGTCGGCACATCGGTAAAGAACCCGGCCGCGGCTGGCGGAGTGTACCCGCTGCCGTACTTGGCTCGCAGCAGCAATACCGCCATCTGTGCCCGTGCGGCAGCCTCCTGCGGGCAGTAGTTGCCCTCACCGCAGCCAGTGGTCACTCCGGATGCGGATAGCGCTTCAATCCATTTCCAAGCCCAATCGGTGGGGTGCACGTCTGAGAAACTGGGCACGAACAGGTTAGCGGTCATTGTAGAATTGCAGTTGCCAATGTTTGTGACACTTACGCCACTGAGGATGCCGCTGTAGAGATTGCTGCTGGGGTTAGATGTGGCGCTGAAAGTGCGATTGACCGACGACCCTGGGAATGGGTCACCCGCATCACCACGGTTTCCATTTGGAATGTCTAAACTATTCAGACCATCGGCTTGTTTCAGGTCAACCAGTCGGCGATTCTGGTTTGCATTTGCACTATTGTTAGACACAACACTTTCGTCAATGTGCCAGATCAACAGTCCACAGCCAGGAAGCCCGACGTCGAAGCCAACCTTCTGGCGATTTTCGATCAAATAGTATTCACCGGTTCCCGAATATGACTCGAACACCCAATCTACCCCATTCGGGTTATTCAGAAGCTGATACACAGTAGGATTAGTTTCGACCTGTGGAATGGCCCTCCCTAGCGTTGAAGAGATGACCTGGGTAGGCATCAGCCAGCCCTCATACCACCTGCTCCACGGGTCAGGATGGGCAGGCGAATCTCCATCGTAAGCCGATGGCCCGCTCCGATTCCATCCGCCCGAGCCCATAATTCCCCAGCGACCGATTCCCTCGGTATCCAAATCTACATCATACATATCCGGCAAGCCCAGGTCGTGACCAAATTCGTGAACGATCGTCCCAATCGTCGCGGCGTGTCCGGGCGGCTCCGCCTTGTCACAATGCCATTCGCCAAATTGGGTATACCCGCCGTTCCCGAAGGAGGAGGCGACCCGTTTTCCATCCACTATCGGCGCCGTCGCCTCCAAATACCACTCATGCGCCCAGACGCTTGGAGAACAAGTGTTACCGTATGCCGCTTCATAGCCCGCGACGACTACCATGACGTGCAGTTCATCGAAAGAAATATATCCATTGCCATTCGTGTCAAAGGTCGCAAAATTCACATAGGGATCCGCTGCCAGGATCGCATCCCGCGTGATTTGCTGATTGGCAGTCGAAAGGTTGCCGCCGGTATTTGGATGATTGTAGGGCAGTGTGAGCCAGCCGACCACGCCATCATTGATTGTCCCAAAAGTCTCTTCCGCGGGTGCGAGAGTTAAGTTCCCATAAGAAACTTCGCTGTAATACTGCCTGATACTGCCGGTCGGGCCAAAGACCTTGTCACTCCAATCGCCGGCAAGCGTGCCCACCGGACCGCGATTCTGAAATCCTACCAGGAGGACCAGGATCTTCTGGGTGCCTGTATTGACATTAGCAAGATTCTGTTCCTTGGGTGCAGGCTGCAGCGTGAACTCTCGCCCGGGTATTGAGGCATCTGAAGGGCAAATATGCTTTGCCAACCCGCTGGGATCATCCCTCCCAACTACAAGTTGCCCTTCAGGTCCAACGGCTGGTGTCAAGTTCTTGTCAGATGCAGGGGCAGCGTACACCCAGTATTTGCTTTGCGGGTCAAGTAAAATCGTGTATCCTTCGATTGTCTCCATTCCATTTGACCACTCATCGCCCCAAGCGCGCGCCTGGAAGGTCGTGCCATCCGGCTGTTGGACAGGATAGACTCTAGGGGCAGGTGGACCAGCGTGCGCCACCAACCCTCCAACCGAGAGGCCTGCCAGAAGCGCAATGAAAGCCGCCAGAGCAATTTTGGTCAGAAACAACCGTTGAATCATTTTTCTCCAATTAGTGCCATGCTAATATTATACAGGATATGTAAGGTCACTTGTCAAACTCCCATTGGCGGGCGCAGTACGCCCGCCAATGGGATTGCTCAATTTTATTCTCACCGGAGAAATAAATGAAGACAACCTCCACCGCTCCCACCAGGGTTGTGTTCCGAGAGCAGTAGGCTGATTCTCAAGCCAGGATCATCACCATCGGCATCGGCTTCACAACTCACGCCTGGGTGGTAACTTTTACAGTTGTCGCAGCTCTGGTTGCCCCATCAGACCCTAGCATCGCTCTTCGCCGGATACAGCGCTCGTGCTACGGGTTCGGGGTTGGACTTTCCGTCTAGGGCATCTCAAGTCCGGAGCCAAGCATATCGGGCAAAGGCATCGATGCGTTGGTATCGGTCGGATAAAGGATAAAGGTCGTTCGGCCAATTACAAAAGCGGTATTAGCCTCAAGAAAGTTGACTCCAATGAATAAATTGACGCCCATCTCCGCGGTCAGAATCACAGGCGTCGCATCATATAAGGATACGCAATCAGCCCAGGTGTAGTCATAATCTTCATGGACTTCTATTGACCGGGTGCCAGGTGGTTCCCATTCCTGGGTGAAAGTGTTGAGCTCAATGTAATCAAGCACCGCGTATTCGTCAGCATCGAAACAGAACACGGCACCGAGAAGTCTTAAGCTCTTACCGTATAGGGCCGTCAGGATATCGGGGTGCACGGAAAAGATATTGTAACCGGCGACGTTCCGATATATAGAAGTCGCTTCTGCGAACCGACCTATTGACACAGGATCGTCTGACCATAAAGGAACCCAATCCCCATACCCGACAGTGATCAATATCACCCCGGTCGTGGGAGGGACATCTGCCTGCTTCTGTAACATCTTAGCCATTTCGGCGCGCGTTATGTAGTTCTCCGGGCGGTAGGTACCATCCCCGTAACCGCTGGAAATGTTGTAATCTTTCAACCAACAGATGAAGGTCTCCGCCCAGTGGCCATTGGTGTCCGAAAAACAACCTGTGGAGGCCGATGTACGGCCCACTACAAAAGCCGCTGCAAGGAGCACTATTACCAGTGCTCCCAAGAGAAAGGAATATTTATGTTTCATGGCATTCTCCTTGAATCTTGAATTTCATGAACAACACCTGATCGACAGGTGGCCAATATCGCTGCCACCACAGACTATGATCGGCGTACAATTCGTGTTCCATAAGACTCAATGGATACCACCTCCTTTATTAGCAAGGAAGATGCATCACTCCCTCGGTAACCGATTGTCTCTATTCCATTTGACCACTCATCGCCCCAATCGCGCGCTTAATAGATCGTGCCATCAGACTGAGGTAGAGTAAATTAAATCATTGGCTGATATCTTCGACGTAATCTATGGCTCCCTGGCAGACCGTAGTCAAGTGCTGCGATAGGTGCTCCCAATCCAGTGGTTCACCGGCCTGGCTAGTGGCCTCGATTGCGATCGAAAGGCAGCCAGGCCCGGCATTGTAGTTGACCAGTGTGAACTTCCATAAGTCCTCGTAGCTGCTCACCTGGCCTGGAGCAGTTTGAAGATCGTTATAGATGATCTGCCCAACCTGTCCGCAATTGGCCTCCAGGGTCTCGGCAAAGACGCTGACACTGAAGTCCGCCTGCCGCAGGTCAAGACCGAGCGGACAATCAGCGCAGAAGGCATCCGCGCTGCGCACCAGGGCGCCGCGCAGAGTGGCCTGGTCCGAGGCATTCAGCTGGGGGTATCCCTTGCGGCAAACGCTATCCAGCAGCACTAACGGACAAAACTGTTCGTAGAATGCGGGGTTCCACAGCAGGGCTGTATCTGCGCCGTTATCGGTCAACTGCCCTAAACCTACTTCGGGGAGGCTGGTAAGGATCCCAGGCCAGAACTGGCTCTCGCGGCTGAAGAGGTTTTTGATCAACTGCGCCGGGATGCCGGTATCCTGGGCTGTTTTGAAGATCATTTCATCGAAGCGGTTCTGCCACTCCTGGACAGCCGGTCGCGCCGCCTCCACGCCGCAGGGACTGGCCGCGCCGCCCGGCAGCAGGCCCTCATCCGGGCAGTTGCCGACATCCACCGCGCCCTGGAGGATCAGATGGCCGGCCAAATAAGCATAGGGGATGTCCGAAGCCAGTCCTTCCAGCTCCTCGGGCGTGGTCAACCAGGCTGGCGGCCCGCCGACTGGAGGGAAGGCTTCCCAGGTCTGGGCGCAGCCGGCCAGGGGGGCGCCAGCCCATTGCGTGCTGAGCACATCTACGTACCAGCTTTGCCCAGCGGCGTCCTCCGCATTCTCCACAACTCGCACCTGAGCCTGGAAAGGCTGGCTGCTATCCCCGTAACTCGAATATGCCCAGAAATCCACCGAAAGGCTACCCTCGCCCGTCGCCTTGAGTGGGAGTGTACAGATTGCATCACAGGTGAAGGGCTCACCGTCTAGGGTGCCTTGGATGCCGGTGATCTTCTCGTTAGGCAAGGGTTCTTCCCCGCTTAGCACCAGTGTTGGCGGCTGTTCGCAATAGTTCGTGGAAGAGACTGAGGCACAACCTTCAAGCGACACCCATACGACCGGCGCTGGTAAGGTCACGCCGATCTTACGACTGGCTGGGCCAGATTCAACAAAGTGCAGGTAATAGCCGGGACAACTGGAAGAGACATCCCCCTGTTCGAGCCCTTCACACGCTGGGGTGACGGCCCACTTGTTGTAAAGAACTTCGCCACAAGCCTTGTAGATATCGCTCCCGGTCGGCAGGCCCTCGTGGTCCGTGAAGATTTGACAAACGACCTCGTTATCTTGCCAGCGTATCAGCCACCATTCGTAGGAGGTGTAATCAACGACCACTACGGCGACACGATCCGGTCCCGAGGGAGTGGAAGCAGCAGCCGAGGCGCGTGAGCTGCGCAGGCCGAACGCAAGCGTCAGCCCGATGATAACCAAGAAGATCAGGCCAATCCATGATCTTACTCGCAGACAAACCCTCGCAACCCCATGCATAATCAAGGCTCCATTATCATTATGGTAGCTTGTAGTGCCAGCTACCATTATAGCGAACTTTGACATTTACTGCTTCTTGCATAAATCACTGAACCTGCTACTATCGAATTGCTCGCATTTCATGGGATTTTGGTTCAGATATTTACCGAGTAGGCCTTCGGCGCAGTACTTTGTAGATGGTCTCTCTCTTCAGTGTGGTTTTTGAGCTAATAGTGTTCAGTTAAGAGGGTCGGGCTCCCATGCCCGACCGCGTGCCCGCCGAGTGCGCAGCACCTACTCGGTAGGCCTTCGGCAGGGTGCTTTGCGCAGCACCTACTCGGCGCGAGGAGCCGTCTTTGCGACCTTATCTGACTTGACAATGCACAAGGTGACATTGTCGTACTTCCTACATCCTGCTTGGGCGGATAAACAGGCTGTATTATAGCACGTTGGTTTGCACACCCCAGGGCAAGTTGCTTGCGCGAATGTCTTGTTGAATCCTTAACTAAATGTTGTATAATGGGTTTGAACTGTCCGCGATTACGCGTTATAATCCAGTCATGCATTGGTTTTGGTTGCCGGGCGCCGGAATGAGCCTGTCCCTGCCACCCCTTTTCTTCGGAGAAAATGGGAAGAAGACCGGCAATGAAGTACGGGAACTCCCCAGGCGTGCAGGGCGTCTATTTCATAGCTGCTTTGTTGAAGGAGGAATACCATGTTGATACGGAAGAATAGTTTCGTCGTACTTAGCCTGACGGCGATCATCGTCACGTCGGCCTGCGGCGGACGCGGCACGCCCGACGTCGCCGCGACCCTCGCCCCGATGTATACAGCCGCGGCGCAGACGCTGCAAGCGCTCGCCAGCCAGGCCGGGATGACTGCAACACCATCCCCCCTGCCGCCCCCGACGCCCACCGGCATCCCGCCGACCCAGACGCTGGCGGTTGTTATACCCCCCAGCGTGCCAAACACGCCCGTTCCCGTAACCCGGTGTGACTGGGCCTTCTTCGTCGTAGACGTCAGCGTGCCAGATGGCAGCCCTATTGCGCCCTCCACTGCCTTTACCAAAACCTGGCGCTTAAGAAACAATGGCACCTGCACCTGGACCTCTGCTTATCAACTGGTTTTCTATAACGGAAATGCCATGGGTGGACCCGCAAGCCAGCCTCTGACCAGCACGGTCGCGCCGGGTCAGATGGTGGATATCTCGGTCAGCCTGACGAGCCCCATATTGGCCGGCCCCTATCGCGGCTACTGGATGCTTCAGAATCCAAGCGGCGCCAGGTTCGGTTTCGGCGCCCAGGCGAATACTGCTTTCTGGGTGGATATCAAGGTTGTAGGAAATCCGACCACGACAACCATCACTGCCGACACGCCTGATCCATCGGTCGTTGGGCAAGCCGTCGTCGTCACCTACACCGTGACCTCGACAGGCGGCACGCCGACAGGCAACGTGACCGTGAGCGATGGCACAATCAATTGCACGGGCACCGTTGCGGCAGGCACTTGCACGCTGACGCCGACTACGGCGGGCGCCAAGACATTGACCGCGACCTACGCGGGCGATGCGAACTATGCGGGTAGTTCGGACACCGAGAGCCATACCGTGAGCCAGGGTCCCACCACGACGACCATCACGGCGGATGCACCTGATCCATCCACACCCGGTCAATCGGTCGCGGTGAGCGTTACCGTGAGTGGAACAGGTATTTCCCCGACTGGCACGGTGATCATCACCGGCGCGGACACAAACTGCACCATCACGCTTTCAGGTGGAATCGGCAGTTGTAATGCGGTTTTCACTACAGCGGGCGCCAAGACCCTCACAGCCACGTACAGCGGCGATGGGAACTATATGAGTAGTTCGGACACTGAGAGCCATACGGTTAATACGGCCTACCCTTTCTAGGTGTTCAACGGGTTGTTCAGCTGGCATACGACTCGCTGTAGAGGTGAGCGTATGCCAGTTGAGACAAGTGAAATTGAATATCGAACGGTTTACATAAGCACTGCATTGCTGGTCAAAGGGTTCATGGACCGGCTGGACCTGGTTCAGGCGATTGACCAGGCGCGTGCACATAAACTCGAAGTCACAGCCACTTACGATAAGTTCGTACAGGCGGAAAGCATTAACTGGATGAGCCTGGAAGCTGCGCTATGCATTTATAAATAGCCGGGAGAATTTTTTATTTCTTGTGGAGACTTTTTGGGGTAATCTTCACCTACTCTCAGACTTCCAACATGTTTTTCAAACATATTGGCCGTTTTTAATATTCACTGTAGCTTCTTTAGTGATAGCAGGCTACTTTTTCTTTCCGCTTTTCGCCCGGTTATCTACCGATACAATAAGCATTGTTTTTCTCTCAGCAGAAACTGCTCTGGTCTTCTTAGTAGTTGGCGCATTCTTGAGCTTTTTATTCAATGCTGTCGTAATAGCGTGGGTATTTATTTTTGTGCTTGCAATAATATTAAGGCGATATTGGTCGCGGCCTTCTAAAAACAAAAAAACAATTGGGGTATCCCAGTTTATAGGATTGATTCTCCTTCTGGCGTGGATAAGCATTGTAAAATTATCTTTTTTGAGTGGATTAAGCTATCCCCTCTACAGTGACTCGGCTTATCACTTCGATTTGATTAATCAGATCCTGGGTGGGAAGCTATCGTCCTTATTGTTCAGTGCCAACGGTCTCCCAAATTATTACCATTATGGATTTCATAGCATTGCAGCTCTTTCTTCTCTCATAAGTAACCTATCTATAGAAAAGAGCATGCTGATTGTAGGGCAAGTTTTACAAATTACCATCCCTCTCTCTTTTTATCCAATTGGAAAAATGCTGACGCACAAAGCCTGGGGGGGAATTCTGGCGGTGACGATTGCCGCGTTTGGCTGGCCCATGCCGGCATATGCAAGCCAGTGGGGTAAATATCCGGCTATTTTGAGTGTTCAATTTTTCCTTTGGTTTTATTCCATTTACCTACTGATCCAAAAGAATGATATTCCCAAGAAAAGATTATTTTCTTTTCTTTTTACACTTATGTGTCTTTTTATTGGATTAATCTTTCATACCCGCATTGTTATCATCATCGTTTTGTTCTTCGTCATTCAAAAACTTTTCGAACACAACACGACGGTAAAAAAAGACACACACCTGAATTTATTCCTTTTTGTAGCGCTCCTAGGAAATCTTATTCTTCTATATATTAACGACTTCGAAGATTTCCAGCATATCTATATAAAATATCTCCAGGAAAGCGGGTTAACTGCCCTACTTCTGCTCTTTTTTGCGAGATTCTTCCGCCATCAATCAAAACAGCTTTTTTATCAGCAAGTAATCTTTATTGTATTCCTACTTGTTATGTTGAATATACCAATTCCTCATGGGCTTCTAAATAGAAATGCTGAATACTTAATTGATCGGCCTTTCTTAGAAATAATACTATTTATTCCTCTCACGCTTATAATGGCAATTGCAGTTACCAATTTTACAAATATGTTGCTGATTAGTGGCAAGCGTATCAGGAGTTTGCGTATTTATAGGGCGGTAGCGATTGTATTTCTTGGGGCAATGAGTGTGTTCACGTATCCTATACGTAGTTCATGCTGTGTCATTCTGGACCCGCCAAATATCGCAGTTATCCAGCGTATTAAGGCGGAATTGCCTTCCAATGCCAAGATCCTGATTGCTGCAGGCACCTGGAGCAGTTATTACGATGCGGGCATCTGGATTTCTCCTCTGACCGGCATCCAGACTGTGAATTGGTCCTATGACACTGACTTTGATAAAGATGTCCTACTAAGTTTATGTAAACAAAGTGTGATATATATATACGTGGGAAACACAGCTTACAGTTTCGGCCGGTTGTCCCTGCAAAATGCGAATAGCGGCCAGGAATTATTCCAAGTGAATGGTGTTTCCCTTTTCAAACTCGACTGCCAGGATATACCACTCGAGAGCGGTCGGTAAGTATCGCCTGTGGGGCAATGAAAGAAGGTTTTTGAGTTACCGAACGGTCTCCACAACGGTGCTGTACCTCCTTATAAAAGAACTCCTTGTGTGCATGTTCAATTAAGTTATAATGAAATTGATCTTATGCTGGTATCGCTTTCCTTACGAAATATTCTCGTCACAATGGAAGATATGATGATACGCCTCACGAAACCTTTCTGGATTTTCTCTATGCTGATCTTGCTCATTCTGAGCGCCTGCGGTGGCGTAGAAGCTACGCCCACCTTGAACCCGGAGGCGGTCTACACAGCCGCCGTGCAAACGGCTTTCGCCATCATTTCCCAAACCGCTGCCGCCGTGATCGACACGCCGACGGTCACACTCACTCCTGGCCCATCTCCCACATTGGGGCCTTCCAAAACGCCGCTGATCACGGATACACCTCCTGGAGGAACCCCCGTCGCGACGAAAACACCATTCACCATTAACACGCCCCCGCTTGCCACACAGCAATCCTGCGATAACGCAGCTTATGTAAAGGATATAACAATCCCTGATTTTAGAGAGATCGCGCCTGGCGCCCAATTCGTTAAAACCTGGCGGATCAAGAATAGTGGGACTTGCATCTGGAACACCAATTACAGGCTGGTTTATGGTTTTGGAGGCGATGGAACCGATTGGAAAAACGCCCAGCCGGCATACCTGACGAAGGCGGTCAACCCCGGCGAAGAGATTGATGTTTCGATGACGCTCAGCGCGCCGGTCAATACCGGCCAGTATGGCGCCCACTTCAACATGATGAATGATAAAGGATACAACTTCGGCACCGACCTGACCCTCATCATCAAAGTAAGTGGGACGCCTACACCCTGACAGTGTCCGAATCGTTAACCCAATCCATCAAGATGGAAGCTCGCCGGCTGGGGTTTGCCCTGGCTGGCATCACCACGCCCGATCCGCCGCCCCACTGGTCAGTTTTTGAGAACTGGCTGGCCATGGGGCGGCATGGTCAGATGGCATATCTAGCGGATGAACGCTCCCGGGCGCGTCGCCTGGACCCGCGCCGGCTCCTGCCCGAATGCCGCTCGATACTCGTACTTGGGATAAGGTACCCTGCCCCTCACCCCCCTCTGCCCCCCCATTTCGACCCCCACCCAGACCCTCCTGTCCCCCTCTGTCCCCCCATTTCTGCCTGCGCCAGTGCCGCCCTGGCCTGGCCGCCAGGACAGGCAGGCACAGGTGAACTTCGAAATGGGGGGATGAAAGGGGGGCGAATGGGGGAGGGTGCAGGAAGGGATGGGGGGGATGAAAGAAGAGACGGGGGTGAGGGCGAATCA
This sequence comes from Anaerolineales bacterium, assembly GCA_022865905.1. Classification (GTDB taxonomy): domain Bacteria; phylum Chloroflexota; class Anaerolineae; order Anaerolineales; family Villigracilaceae; genus CG2-30-58-95. The sequence continues at coordinate 10,357 of JALHUM010000357.1, forward strand.
CCTCACGGCCGCGTCGCGGCCTACGCCTGGAGCGCGGATTACCATCTTATCCTGCCTGAGCGCATGCAGACCTTATTGACATTTGTGGAAACTCAAATGGGGCATCCCATCCCCAACCGCTGGTACACCGATAGCGGGCCGCTCCTGGAACGCGACCTGGCCCAGCGCGCCGGCCTGGGCTGGATCGGCAAGAACACTAATCTTATCCACCCGCGTATCGGCTCGTACATCCTGCTGGCCGAAATCCTGCTTGGTGTTGACCTGGAACCCGATCCCCCCTTCG
>JALHUM010000358.1 GCA_022865905.1 Anaerolineales bacterium
CATCAAATTGGAGCGGTGTTAATGCCCCTTTCTTGTTCCCTAGCGAAAGAGCTTTACAACCCGAAGGCCTTCTTCGCTCACACGGCGTCGCTTCGTCAGGCTTGCGCCCATTGCGAAAGATTCTCGACTGCAGCCACCCGTAGGTGTTTGGCCCGTGTTTCAGTGCCAATGTGGGGGACCACCCTCTCAGGTCCCCTACCCGTCGAAGCCTTGGTAGGCCGTTACCCTACCAACTAGCTGATGGGACGCAGGTCCCTCCCGAAGCGCATTGCTGCTTTAGTCATGAAGCCTCTAACCTCCATGACCACATGGGGTATTAGCAGTCCTTTCGAACTGTTATCCCCCTCTTCGGGGCAGGTCACCAACGCGTTACGCACCCGTTCGCCACTAAGACTAAGTATTGCTACAAAGTCTCCGTTCGACTTGCATGTATTAAGCACGCCGCCAGCGTTCATCCTGAGCCAGGATCAAACTCTCCGCAAAAAATCACCTCTTGCGAGGTGCGAGTTACGGATTGGATATAACGACAGGGCTGATTTACTTCCTATCACTTTTCAGTTGTTAAGGTCCCGATAACTAAGCGGGCTGTATTCTACCCGCGAGGTGTGCCTCTGTCAAGGCTTAGACAGACAAAAGAACCGATGTTTCCCTTTCAACACCGGCTCGTCAGACTGCAAAACCCATTGGTTTGTGTCTCTGACGTGAGACGACTTTTTAGTTTGTCAACGATCTGTCCTTTTTAGGACGAGATCTGATTCAAGGTTGTTTGTACTTGTATTATCCCACGAGCCTGAAGGCTTGTCAAGAACCAATCGTAAAATCTTAGAAACCTTAAGACATCTCCTGCCGTCCAGTCAGCGCACGCAGCAGGGTATTCTGGTCGGCATACTCCAGGTCCCCGCCGACGGGCAGGCCACGCGCCAGCCGCGTCAGATGGACATTGAGCGGCAGCAATTGTTGACGCAGGTACAGCGCTGTCGCGTCCCCCTCCATGCTAGGATTGGTTGCCAGGATCACCTCCTTCACTTCGCCACGCCGCACGCGTTCGACCAAAGGCCTGATCTTCAGGTCATCCGGGCCAATGCCTTCGATGGGTGAAAGCACGCCGTGCAGCACGTGGTACTTGCCGCTATAGGCGCCCATGCGCTCCAGGGCCAACACGTCCAGCGGTTCCTCGACCACGCACAGCATCGAACCATCCCGTTGCGGGTTCTCACACACCTCACAGCGTTCACGCCCGGCGGTAGTGATGTTGAAGCACTCCTGGCAAAAGCCGGTTTTGGTTTTCAATTCGGTCAAGGCCTCGGCCAATTGGCCTGACAACTCCTCTGGGGCGCGCAGCAGGAAGAAAGCCAGCCGGGAGGCCGTCTTCGGGCCGATGCCAGGGAGGCGTTCGAGGGCAAAGATCAGGTCTTGGATGGGATCAGGTAACATATCGGTTGCACGTTAGCAAGTTATCACGTTTGCACGTTGAACGTGTCAACATGCAAACGTGATAACGTCAGAACGGAAGCCCGCCTGCCAGTGGGTCCATGAATTGCTGCTGGAGTTCACGCGACTTGTCCAGGGCCAGGTTGACAGCGGTCAGAATCAAATATTGCAGCATATCCGCGTCGGTATCTTTCAATAATTCGGGGGCGATCTCCACCGCCGTGCAGCGCTGGTCGCCGGTCATCGTGACCTTGACCGCGCCGCCCCCCGCCGTCGCCATGACGCTCTCCTCGGCCAGCCGCTCCTGGGCCTCGGCCAATTGCTGCTGCATCCGCTGGATCTGTTGCATCATGCCAGATTGCCCACCTGCCGGGCGGTTGTAACCTTTGGCCATAAATCTCTCCTTCAGACACCTGGTTTCTCGAAGAAACCGGGTGTCTCTCACTCCTGAATATCCACAATCTCACCGCCGGCTTCCAGGGCTGCTGCCACCATGCCGTCTTGTTTGACATGCGGCGGGGTAGTTTGCCTGGCATTCGAGACCACACAGCGAATTTGAAGCTCGACGCCCAGCACTTCGGCGATCACCTTACGCGTGACGTCCAACTGCCCGGGTGCGTCCATCTTCGAGCGCAGCACCTCGCTGGCAAAACCGAGTACGAGGGTGCCATTCTTGATCTCGAGCAGCTTGCAGGAGTTCAGCAAGGCTTCCAGGGCAGGGTTCTGCGAGCGGACGGCAGCCCGCACCTGCCGCCAGGCTTTGGCGACACGGTCGAGGCTGACAGCGCCTGTGACTGATTTACTCTCCGAAGCGGACTCCAGCGGCGGCGCGGGATTCGGGCGCGAGGCTTCTGGAAGCTTGTTCTGGACACCTCGGTCGGGGCGTGACAACGAATAACGGGACGGGACTTCAGGCCGGCCGCGCGTCTCTGGCGGCTTTTCCCCGCCCGCAGCGGATGGCTTCTCGACCGGCTGCGGCCCTTCTATAGCCTCGGCCAGCGCCAACTCCAGGGAGAGGGAAGGCTGCCAGCCGCCGCGCAGGTCAGTGGCGGCCGCGTTGAAGAGTCGGGTCATGCGTAGGACCTCAGGCGCGGACAATGCTCCAGCGTGGCGTTTGACCTGGGCGCGCGTATCCGCAATCAGGTCCACTTGCGCTTCGTTGCCCAGCTTGACCAGCAGCAGGGCGCGAAAGTAGTCCACGATCTGACGCGCCAGCACGCGGGCGTCAGTACCGGAATCCAGGGCGCGGTGGATCGTCTCGAGGCCGGCATCCGGCCGCTTGTCGAGGATGGCATCCGCCAGTTCAAGGACGGTCTGGTTGGCCGCCGTGCCGAGCACAGTCTGCGTAAGTTCGAGGCTGATCTTCTGTCCGGTCGAGGCCATCTGGTCAAGCAGGGAAATCGCATCCCGCAGGCTGCCGGTTGCCTGGCGGGCGATGAGCGTTAGGGCCTCAGGCTCGGCCTGGATGTCCTCGGCTTGGATGATCTGGCTGAGCTGCTTGACGATGTCGTCCACCGGCACGCGGCGGAACTCGTGCCGCTGGCAGCGTGAGAGCACGGTGGCTGGTATCTTGTGCATCTCGGTGGTGGCAAGTACGAAGATGGCGTGTGGCGGCGGCTCCTCGAGGGTCTTGAGCAGGGCGTTGAAGGCCGCTGTCGAGAGCATGTGGACTTCGTCAACGATGTAAACCTTGTACCGGCCCTGGTTAGGCGAAAAATTGATCTTGTCGCGCAGGTCGCGCACATCGTCCACGCTGGTGTTGGAGGCGGCGTCAATCTCGATCAAGTCCAGGAAGCGGCTTTCGTTGACCGCGACGCAATGGTCACATTGATTGCAGGGACGGGCGGAGAGATCCTCGCCCAGGCAGTTGACGGCCTTTGCCAGCAGGCGCGCCACGGTGGTCTTGCCGGTGCCGCGCGGACCCGAGAACAGGTAAGCGTGGGCAACGCGCTCGCCCGTTACCGCGTTGCGCAGGGTCTGGACAACGTGCTGCTGTCCGACAACTTCATCCCATTTCTGGGGACGCCATTTACGATAGAGGGCTTGTGTCATTTCAGGTACCAGTTTTCAGTGTTCAGTTCTCAGTGAATAGTGATCAGTTTCAAGGGATCGAGTACTGGGCGCGCATGACGCCTTGAGTGTCATACAGGCTGACCTGCTCGCCTGGCTGCCAGGCCGGAGCAGTGCGTCCCCAGTAGAGGTCGGTTGGCGTATCCGCGCCGGAGGCCGTGTGCACCATCACCGTGCCGCCTTTGTACAGGGTTAGCTGCGGGAAGGTATAGGTGTTGCCTAGAGCATCTTTCAAATACCAGCCTGTCATAATGATAGGGTTTTCACCTTTGTTCTCGACGACAACCACTTCGCTGCCAATTATCCCTGCGCCGAGGATGCTGACAATATCTACCTTTATGTCGCCAGAAACAGGCGAAGGGGTGAGCGCAGCAGGCGCGGAGGAAACATCGGCTGGCGCGCAGTCCGCGCGGTGGGCGCGGTCGTAGAAGAAGAGGATCGTACCGGTCACAAGGGCAGAGATGAAGGCATTGAGAAGAAGGTAGAAAAGCAACCGTCGCGCCTGGCTCATACTGTCTGAATGATAGCACAAAAACGTCGAACGCTCCAAAATTGAGGCTGGCATCCGTCAAGGCGCGACGACCGGATGGAGTATCCTCCAGGGACCATCGGTGCTGGATTTCCTTACCAGGGCAATCTCGCCAGTATCCGGGTTACGAGCAACGGCCCAGCCATGGCCGATGTCCATGTAGATGAACTGCCCGTCCCAGAAGACCTCGCCGGCCAACATCCATGTCTGGCCGCCGTTATCCGTGCGGAAAATCTTGCGGCCCAACGCCAGCCCGGTCTGCGGATTCAGGAAAAGCAGGCCCTCGCCCATTTTGTAAGTATCGGGCAGAAGATAAGCCTGCCAAGTGCTCCCACCGTCAGTGGTGGAATAGACGTAATCTTTCTCAGTCTTGAAATCGTCAACGTTAAGGCACTTCATCGCCACGACGACCGACTGCGCCGAAAAGGTATTCGGCGAATACGTTCCGCAGGCCCACTTTTCATAGAAAGTTGGCTCGGTAGCCGGCGTTGGCAGGTCAATCCGCTCCCATGTACCACCGCCGTCCGAGGTGCGGAAGATGTGCGGGATCGGATCAACACCATGCCCATCCCTCGCCAACCAGCCGGTTTGCGCATCCACAAAAACCATGCCGGTCTTCAAAAAGGACTGGATGCCGCCATCGGTGTACGGGTCCAGGATGTCAGTCCAGGTCGCGCCGCCGTCGGTGGTATCGAACAAGGCCACGTAGTTGTGGCTCATCCCCGCGCCGAGGTAGAACATCAGCCAGCCATGCTGACCGTCCACAAAGTCAATGAACCAGGGGCTGAAAGCTTCCGGTGAGACGGATGAGTCGATCGCGCTGTATTGCCAGGTTGTGCCTCCATCCTGCGTGTACCAGACGTAGGCATAAGGCAGCGGAGGGTAATCCTGCCCGCCGTACGCCACCCAGCCGATCGAAGCATCCAGGAATGCGCCGATGGCAACCAGGTTCACTCCGGGCGGCGGAACTGGCTGCGGCGGAGTGATGTCGCGCCAGGTGGCACCACCGTCTTGCGTGCGAAAAATGTTGTCGGAGGCCTTATTCAACCCGCCGATGCCCCAGCCCGTGTCAACGTCAACCATGTGGATATAAGTAATATCAATGGCCTGTCCGGCCGCCAGGTGCTGGATGGCTGGGCCATTCAAGGTGGGAGTCGGTGAGGCAGGCGTGGTAATCTCTGTCGGGGTGGGAGACGGCAGTTGTGGGGTGGGTTTGTCCGATAAAGGCGTGGGGTTGGCCAAGGGTGGGCTGACCAGAACTGGCGAAGCGGTCGGTGTATTCGGAAGATTGCAACCGGCGAGAACCAGCATAACCGCCGCCCCAAATACCGAAAATGGGAACTTGTTCGGTTTCACGATTTCACCTCCTCGAAAGGTTATCGAACGACCAGCGCCACCCAGTCCCCAGTTTGGCAGTTCTCGACCAATTTTACCCCATGCGCCCGTGCAGCAGAAATCACACTTTCGGCTTGCTCGGCCAGGATTCCGGACAGGATAAGCGACCCTCCCGGAGCGACCAGATTTGCCAGACCCGCATCGAACAGGCGGATAATGACCGGCGCGAGGATATTCGCCAGCACCAGCGGTGCACTCCGAACCCCAAACCTGCCTTCTAAAATTTCCGGCACCGACCCGACGCCGAGAGCGAATTGCTCCGCTGCTATACCATTTGCCTCCGCGTTCTCGCGGCTGACGCGGACCGCGGCCTCGTCAACGTCCACGCCGAGGGCGAAGTCAGCGCCCAATTTTAAGGCAGCAATAGAAAGAATACCTGAACCACAACCGATATCAATAAGTGACAAGTGGGGAGTGATGAGTGACAAGGAAGCATCAAAATAATTTTCGAGCAATTCCAGGCAAAGTTGCGTTGTGGGATGCGTACCCGTGCCAAATGCCATGCCTGGGTCAATCTTGATCGGGATGCGTTTCTCGTCCGGCGATTCCAGCCAGGCCGGGACGATGATCAGCCGCTTGCCAATCGGGATGGGCTGGTAGTGCTCTTTCCAGGCTTCCATCCAGTTCTGGTCAGCAATCGGCTTGAAGACCGGCGCGGGCAGGGGCTGGATCATGCCCAGGTAGTAGAGCGCCTCCTCCAATTTCTGGCGTGTTTCTTCGGTTTTTTCGTCAATGGGCAGATACGCACGCACGCACACCGCTCCGCTGGGCGTGCCTTCATCTTCATCGTGGCGGTAAGTCACCCCGCTCTCCACGGCCACGCCGCCCGGCGCGAAGCGCGCCAGAATCTCGGCCACGGCTTCGGCCAGTTCGCCGCTTACCACAAGAGAGACTTCGAGCCAATTTGGATTAGTGGCCATGTACTAATAAGGCATTCTCTATTCATCAACAACAAAACGATGAATTGAAATGCCCATTTTCTTTGCAATTTCCTCAAAATGTAACAGTGTCTGTTCTGTAGCCTTAAAAGCCATATCCACATCTTCTACCTTTACAGAACTACTATCAAGAGCAGACATTTCGTGAACAATCTGATTACGCAGGTTTTCAATAGGAATCATGGCTTGAAGTAATTTTTCGTCTATACTATTTCTTGTTATCTTTTGGAGTCTCTTGATAATATCCTTGATGCTTCCTTGTGTTAGATTGGATGCTGCCTTTAACGCCAGAGTGTATATAAGAGCTCGTTTGGAATCCGCTTCCAACAACTCTTGAAGGTTTATTTTTCCTCGCAGATTTACATCGGACGCTGGATGTATATAATCAAACATCCTTTGGGGAAATTTGCAGAATAGGCTTGTTACAAAGTTCTTCAAGATCCCCTCAAAATAAGTGATAACTACAACTATCATCTGCATAGAATAAACTGTGAACACTTGAGAACGATGCAAAATAATTCCTAATCTAACCAGTTCCTCTTTCTTATTATCTGGAATAATCGCATCGATAGCTTTAGATTCGGGATTTTTCATTTCCCTAAGTTTTTCATCAAAAAGTGTTGAAGTGATTTCCGGATTTGTTATTAATTTTATCAAAAAAGTATAAGCGGAAATTTGTTCATCCAAAGCGATCTCCCATCGTTCAACATCAAAGGGAATGTCCACCGACGAATCTTGTACAATTTTGGAAGATAGTTTAGTCATTTATTCCCCTATCCACCTAACGCCTCGTTCAACCAATCCAAGAATCCCTTCTCCTTCGGAATGGGCGTCGTCCCCAGAGTGGCGGCCATTTGCTCGAAGAGGGCACGCTGCTCCTTCGTCAGCTTGGTCGGGACTTCCACGTTGACGATCACCAACTGGTCGCCGCGGCCATTTTTGCGCAGATAAGGAACACCTTTGCCTTTCAGAGTGAAAACCCTGCCCGGCTGAGTGCCAGCAGGAATATTCAGCTTTTCGAACCCATCCACTGACGGGACTTCGATCTGCGCGCCCAGTACAGCCTGGGCAATGTTGATGTTCAGGTTCAAGAGAATATCGTTCTCACGCCGCTTGAAGAACTTATGGGCTTGAACAGTGACAACCAGATAAAGATTACCTTGCGGCCCGCCATTCGCCCCCGGCTCGCCTTCACCGGCCAGGCGGATCTGAGTGCCAGCATCCACGCCCGCCGGGATCGGCACAACCTTCTTGACCGTCTTGCGCTCCAGCCCGCCGCCGCGGCAGGTGTGGCACGGCGAAGTGATAACTTCGCCGCGCCCGTTGCACGCCGGGCAGGTGGAGGATTGCATCATCGAGCCGAAGATGGTCTGGCGCACCTGGCGAACTTCACCCCGCCCGCCGCAGGTGGCGCAGCGCTGCGGGCTGCTGCCCGGCTCTGCGCCGGAGCCGCGACAGGTGCTGCAAACCTCGTTGCGAGTCACCTCGACTTCTCTCTCGACGCCGAAGACGGCCTCCTCGAAAGTCAAGACGACTTGGTACTGCAAGTCGCGCCCACGCCGAGGCCGCCGCGAGCGACCGCTGCCACCCATGCCGAAGCCGAAACTGCTGAACAGCTCCTCGAAGATGTCGCCAAAGTCCATTGTGGCGTAGTCGGGCATACCGTTCATATTGCCCAGCCCGGCGCGACCGAACTGGTCGTAGCGGGCGCGCTTGTCCGGGTCGGAAAGCACGCCGTAGGCCTCGTTGATCTCCTTAAATCTCTCCTCGGCGTCCGGCTCTTTGCTCACATCCGGGTGGTACTGGCGTGCCAGCTTGCGGAAGGCGGCCTTGATCTCGTCCACCGAGGCGTTTCGGGAAATGCCGAGAATGTCGTAGTAATCGCGTTGAGTCATTTATGCTTTCGCCGCCGGGAGCATATCAGGCATCTTTGACTTCGCCGTCAACCACGTCGCCATCGTTGGGCTGTTTCGGTTCAGAATCGGGCGATTCGGATTGTGTACCCCCGCCGTTTGGGGGTGTACCACCCTCGCCGGGCTTCTGCTGATAGGCATCCACGCCAATCGTTTGGACGGTCTGGCTGAGGGCATCCACCGCCTTGCGGATGGCCTGTTCATCCTCGCCATCCTTCACCTTCTTGACCTCGTCCACTGCGGCGCGTACATTGGCTTTTATCTCATCTGGAACCTTACCGCCCAATTCGCTCAGAGCTTTTTCCGCGCCATAGACGGAAGCGTCGGCGGTATTCTTGGCATCAATCAAATCGCGGCGCTTCTTATCTTCCTCGGCGTGCGCCTCGGCTTCCTTGCGCATCTTCTCGACTTCTTCCTTCGCCAAACCAGAGGAAGCCGTGATGTTGATATGCTGAGAGCGACTCGTCGCCTTGTCTTGCGCGGTGACTTTCAGGATGCCGTTGGCGTCAATATCGAAGGTCACCTCGATTTGCGGAATACTGCGCGGGGCAGGCGGGATGCCGTCCAGGATGAACTTGCCCAGCGATTTATTATCCACCGCCATCGGGCGTTCACCCTGCAAGACGTGGATCTCGACCTGGGTCTGGCTATCGCTGGCAGTGGAGAAGATCTGGCTCTTGCGGGTTGGGATGGTTGTGTTGCGCTCGATTTGCGGCGTAGCCACCCCGCCCAGGGTCTCGATGGAGAGTGTCAGCGGGGTAATGTCGAGAAGCAGGATGTCTTTCACTTCCCCGCCCAGGACGCCCGCCTGGATCGCCGCGCCGACCGCCACCACCTCGTCCGGGTTGACGCCCTTATGCGGTTCCTTGGCGAACATACGGCGCACGGCCTCTTGCACTGCGGGCATGCGCGTCATGCCGCCGACCATGACCACCTCGTTCACGTCTCCCGGATTCAGGCCCGCGTCCGCCAGCGCCTGGCGGACCGGGCCCAGCGTCCGTTCGACCAAATCGCCGGTCAATTGCTCCATCTTGGCGCGCGTCAGGGTCATCACCAGGTGTTTCGGGCCGGAGGCGTCCGCCGTGATGTAGGGCAGGTTGATCTCGGTCTGCATCATGGTGGATAATTCGATCTTGGCTTTCTCGGCCGCCTCCTTCAGACGCTGGAGGGATTGCTTATCCTGGCGCAGATCAATGCCGTTATCTTTCTTGAATTCATCCACCAGGTAATCAATGATGCATTGGTCGAAATCGTCGCCGCCCAGGAAGGTATCGCCGCTGGTCGAACGCACCTGGAAGACGCCTTCGCCGACATCCAGAATGGAAATGTCGAACGTGCCGCCGCCCAGGTCATAGACTGCGATGATCTCGTTCTTTTTCTTGTCCAGGCCGTAGGCCAGCGAGGAGGCGGTCGGCTCGTTGATGATGCGCAGTACATCCAGACCGGCGATCCGGCCGGCATCCTTGGTGGCATTGCGCTGAGCATCGTTGAAATAAGCCGGGACGGTGATAACGGCCTGCGTGATTGTCTCGCTCAGATACGCTTCGGCGTCGCGCTTGATCTTGGCCAGGATCATGGCCGAGACCTCGGGCGGGGAGTATTCCTTGCCATCCAGCATGACCCGCATGTCGCCATTTTCGGCTGGCATGGCAGTGTAAGGGATGCGCGGCAGGGTGCGCTGTACTTCTGGATCCTCGTACTTGCGCCCCATGAAGCGCTTGATCGAAAAGATCGTATTTTCCGAATTGATGATTGCCTGATTGCGCGCCACCCGTCCTACCAGCCGTTCGTGGTTCTTGTTGACCGCCACCACCGAGGGAACCAGCCTTTCTCCCTCCGCGGAAGGGATGACGACCGGCTCGGCCCCCATCATCACTGCGCCGACCGAGTTGGTTGTGCCCAGGTCAATTCCTATGATTTTTGACATGCTGTCTCCAAATAAGTAAGAAGTTGGAAGGGAGAAGTTAGAATCGAGAGCGCGCTTTTTTACTTTTTACTTCTCACGTTTTACTGCGCCACTCTCACCATTGCCGGGCGGATGACCCGCTCACCGAGCATGTATCCATTTTGAACGATGGCGGTAACCTGCCCGCTTTCGTAACCCTCGGCCGGCTCTTGCGAAATGGCCTCGTGGAAGTTCGGGTCGAACATCTGCCCCTCGGCCTCGATGCGTTTCACGCCCTCGGCCTCCAGGATGGTTTGCAGTTTCCGGTAGATCAGTTCGACCCCGTCCGCCCAGGCCAAGTCAGCGGGACGCGCCGCCAGGGCGCGCTCCAGGTCATCCAGAATGGGCAGGTAGCGTCTGACGATGCTGCCGACCGCGTTCTGGTAAGTTTCAGCCTTCTCGGCGTCGGTGCGGCGCTTGTAGTTCTGGAAGTCGGCCACTGCGCGTTGCCAGCCATCCTTGTATTCGGCGGCCTGCGCCTGATTTTCTTCGAGCTGTTTTTTCTGCGCCTCGAACTCATCCAATGAAACGGTCTGTCCTGCTTCTACTTCACTTGTGCCTGCCTGCGCCAGTGCCGCAGGCACAGGTGCGCAAGTGCAGGCAGCAGAAGGTTTGGCAGGGATTTCCGCTGGTGTCTCAAGCGATTCTTGGTTTTCGGGTTCGATGTTCTGTCGTGTCTTTTTACTGCTCATTATTGTGATTCATCTCCAACCATAGTTTCAGAGACTAGTCCGCTCAACAGATCAGCCATAAAGCGGACCGTGGGAATGGTACGCGTGTACGACATGCGCATGGGACCGAAAACGCCCAGCGCGCCGGTCGCCGTCCCAGGGATGCCGTAGCGGGCCAGGACGACCGAGCACTGCTTCAGCTCTTCCCATTCGCCTTCGCCGCCGATCAGAACCTGCACTCCGCCCACGTGACTGTTGACCATTGTGCGCGCCAGCAAATCCTGGAGCAGGGAGCGCTCCTCGAATAGCCGGATAGCGCGCCGGGCATCATCCGACTCGATGAATTCCGGCTCGGAAAGAACGTTGGTCAGGCCATCCAGGTAGATCTCACCGGAGACGCACTGCTCGCCGCGATTCATATCCTGCATAACCAGGGTTAGGATGTCCTTCTCCAACGCGTCACCGCTCGGGCTGAGAGCCGCCATCTCCTCCGTCGTTCGGCTTTGGCAAACCTGGTTGAGGCGGTTGGCAGCGTTACTGAGTTGATCCTGCGAGACCGGCTCGGCCAGGGTAAGGATCTGTTGGCTCACTTCTCCGCCGACCAGCACCAGCACCATCAGCACCTGGCGGCCCTGGGTGGAAATACACTCGAGATGCTTATAGCGCGCCCTTGCGGCGTGCGGCGCGGTGATGAGAGAGGCAGCGCGTGACTGGTGCGCCAAAATGGAGGCCGCCAGGTGCATCCATTGCTCCACATCCTGGCGCGCCTGGTAGAACTGGTGCGTGATCGTATCCCGTGTGGCGTTCGGTAGGTCGGTCTGGTAGACGAAGTGGGTGACGAAATATCGGTAGCCTTCCTCTGTCGGGACGCGCCCGGCGGAAGTGTGCGGCTGACGCAGGTAGCCGGCCTCGGTCAGCGCGGCCATCTCGTTGCGGATGGTGGCCGAGCTCATGTCCAGCTTGTAATGCTCGATGAGAATCTTCGAGCCGACCGGCTTTGCGGTCTCGATGTAGTCGCGCACGACCAGGGTGAGGATCAGTTTCTGGCGTTCGGTCAGTTCGTCCATCTCATCTCGAAAATTTAGCACTCTATAAGCGCGAGTGCTAAATCACAATGTATAATCATATCATGGCTGAAAATGGGCGTCAATAAAAGCTGTGGGCAAAATCAGTTGCCTTTTATCCAATTTGGTTGTAAAATAATGCTGAATCCCATAAACTTTATCTTCAGGAGGAACAAATGACTCAACAACCGATTAATCCCGACATCACCAGTGACGATAAGCTGTGGGCTTTGTTAAGCTGGCTGTTTTGGCCTGTGGCGGTCGTCATGCTTCTAATGGATGACAAGAAGGCCCGCCCGTTCATCAAATACAACGCTGTGCTTTCGTTGGCTTATGCCGTACCTTTGTATGTTTTGGGTACGATTACGGTAGGCTGCTTGCTGGCGTTAGGTGGTATTTATGCGATTGTGCTTGGTATCCAGGCCTATCAGGGCAAGTGGGTGACTGTCCCGTTCCTCTCTGATTTCATCAAGAAGCAAGGCTGGGCGTAACCACTCCCTATCCGATTCGAGAAGCCTGCCTGAGGGCGGGCTTCTTTGGTTTAAGTCCGTGCAACGTCTTCCTGGAAAAATCGTTATATCATAATAGATTTCCTCAACCAAAATTTCTGCAATTTCTAGGAGAATGCCATGCCTGCAAAGAAATCAATCCTACCTGCCGAACCGATTGAGCCTGTCGCGCCGTCGGCCCCGGTCGAACCGGTCATACCGCCTCTGCCGCCGGTTCCTCCTGCTCCTCCGATGCCGCCCATGTCTCCCCAGCCGCTTTCACCCGGCGACGAGCGCACCTGGGCGATGGTCGCCCATCTCAGTGTACTGACCAATCTCATCACCGGTTTTCTTGGCCCTGTCGTTGCTCTACTGATCTATTTGATCTACAAAGACCGTTCGAGGTACGTTGCTTATCATTCCCTCCAGTCGTTCGTCTTCCAGTTGATCTGGTGGGGCGGCGCGGGCGTCTTGATCGGCTTGATGTGGGCTGTGACCGGCATCCTTTCGGCGCTGATCGTCGGCATTTTGCTCATCCCAATCGCCCTTCTGCTGACACCCGTTTTCCTACTCATGCCGCTGGGGGCGCTCGTCTACGGCGTCATCGGCGGCATTCAATGCAGCCAGGGACAGGATTTCAAATACTGGCTAGTTGGTGACTGGGTGCGCGGCACCCTGACCGGTTAATCCCGGCGGCACGCACGGACCCGTGACCGGTCTCGCAAGAGGCCGGTCGTTTTTTACCCTACAATTCACAATCTGCCCTTGATTTTGTCTCTCACTTCACGTAGAATATGACTACAATTGAAACGGTAGTAGGGAAGAGACTTGTGCGTAATGGTAGCCTGCAATCAGGCTACCATAATGCGTAAAGCGTAAAACGTAACGAGCGCCGAAGGGGCAAGTCCGGATGGCTGGCGAGGCCGGACGAAACTCTCAGGCAAAAGGACCCTGTACCGGTTTCCTCTGGAAAGTCACGTGAACGTGACACCGACGGGGCAATCCTTTGGCTTCGGGTCTCGACACCTGCACTTGCATGCAGGTGCAAGTGTACACCGGAAGAATACCGGCTACTCGACCCACCGTTCAGGAGAATCTCTCAGGTGCAAATAACAGAGGGCGCACGTTCTATCTGCGTGCGCCCTTTTTGTTTTCGCCAAAATCGTCTATTCGAGGAGACACGAAATGAACATTCCTTCCAATCTCAAGTTCACCAAAACCGACGAGTGGTTCGACCTGTCCAGCGGCAAAATGGGCTTGAGCGATTACGCCCAAGGCCAGCTTTCGGATATCGTTTTCGTCGAAATCGTTGTCGCGGTTGGCGAGGCGACAGAGCAGGGCAAGGCGATCGCCTCGGTCGAGTCGGTCAAGGCCGCCGCGGAGACGTATGCCTCGGCCTCCGGCAAGGTGGTCGCGGTCAATGAAGAGCTTGCCAACAACCCCGAAATCCTCAACAAAGACCCCTATGGCGCAGGCTGGATGGTTCAAGTCGAGGGCGGCGATGCCTCCGCGCTCATGGATGCGGCCGTATACGAGAAGTATTGCGAAGAAAGAGCACAGTAGTCTCATAGTCTGATAGTCGAATGGTTAAAAAGTCAATGGTTTCATCTTTTCCAAAGACTACCAGACCATACGACCATTTGACCACAAGACTATAAGACTATCGGACTATCAGACTACAAGACTGGAGACTCCTATGAACTATATCCCAATAAGCCCTAAAGAACGGGACGCGATGCTGGCTGCCATTGGCGTCAAGAGCCTCGATGATTTATTCAAAGATGTTCCGACCAGGCATCGATTCCCCAAGTTTGACCTGCCACCAGCCCTGACCGAGATGGAGGCCGCCGCTGAATTGGGGGAACTTGCCCTCGGCAACGAAACCATCCGCACCGACTTGGTCTCCTTCCTCGGCGCGGGCGCGTACAATCACTACATCCCCTCGGTCGTTGACCACATCCAGCGGCGCGGCGAGTTCTACACCGCCTACACCCCCTACCAGCCGGAAATTTCGCAGGGCACACTGCAAGCCATCTTCGAGTACCAGTCCATGATGGCCGCGCTGACCGGCATGGAGGTCTCGAACGCCTCGCACTACGACGGGGCGACCGCCGTGGCCGAGGCCGTCAACATGGCCTACGCCCAGTTCCGCGGCAAGCGCACGAAGGTGGTCATCTCACCTACCGTCCACCCTCAATATCGAGAGACCCTGCGCACGTATGTGCAAGGCATGGGACTTGAACTCGTTGGCGATGGCCCAAAGGCTGACCTCAAGGCGACCCCGGACGATCTACGCTCCACGCTCGACGCAAATACGGCGCTGGCCATCGTGCAATATCCTGATTTCTTTGGCCGCATCTATGATTACACCCCACTCATCGAGGCAGCACACGCCCAGGGCGCGCTGGTCTGCGTGGCCGCCAACCCGACTGCACTGGCGCTCTTCAAAACCCCCGGCGAGATGGGCGCGGACATGGTTGTCGGCGAGGGTCAGCCGCTCGGTATACCCCTTTCCTACGGAGGCCCCTACCTGGGCTTCTTCACTACCCGCAAGCAGTACATCCACAAGATGGCCGGACGCCTGGTCGGCGAGACGGTGGACAGCCGCGGCCAGCGCGCCTTCGTCATGACCCTGACCGCCCGCGAGCAGCACATCAAGCGCGAGCGCGCCACCTCCAACATCTGCACCAACCAGGGACTGATGGCGCTGGCCTCCGCCGTGTACCTGTCCGTGCTTGGGCAAAACGGCCTGCACCAGGTGGCCGAACTGTGTTACCACAAGGCTCACTACGCCGCCGGGCAAATCGCCAAAATCCCCGGCTACTCGCTCTGCTTCGATGCGCCCTTCTTCCACGAGTTCTCGGTCTGCTGCCCGAAGCCGGTGGAGGCGATCAACGACCACCTGCTCGAACACGGCATCCTGGGCGGCTACGATCTCGGCCAGCACTACCCCTCCCTCAAGAATCACATGCTGGTGGCCGTGACCGAGATGAACACCAGGGACGAAATCGACGCGCTGGTGGATGCGCTTTCGGAGGTGAGCCATGACTGATTCCTCGACTACGCTCGGAACAGGCACTTCGACTATGCTCAGAGTTGAACCCACTCTCTTTGAACTTTCATCCCCCGGACGCACCGGCG
The DNA here is from genome assembly GCA_022865905.1 of Anaerolineales bacterium. Lineage (GTDB taxonomy): Bacteria > Chloroflexota > Anaerolineae > Anaerolineales > Villigracilaceae > CG2-30-58-95. Next base: position 15,586 of record JALHUM010000358.1, read on the forward strand.
TCACTTTCCCGGACCCGGACGTGCCGCGCGCCAAATTGCCCGAGTCCATGCTCCGGGCCGAGCTCCCGCTCCCCGAACTAGCCGAGGTGGACGTGGTGCGTCATTACATGCACCTCTCGCGCTACAACTACAGCGTGGACAGTGGCTTCTATCCGCTCGGTTCGTGCACGATGAAATACAACCCAAAGATCAACGAGGATACCGCCCGCTTGCCCGGCTTTGCCTTCACGCATCCGCTCCAGCCGGTCGAGACGGTGCAGGGCAACCTGGCACTGATGGACCAGTTGCAAGAGTGGCTGAAGGAAATCTCCGGCTTTGCCGCTGTGACTTTGCAGCGCGCAGCCGGCGCACACGGCGAGTTGACCGGCGTGCTCATCATGCGCGCCTATCACAAAGACCGCGGCGATAGCAAGCGTGTCAAGATGCTCATCCCCGATTCAGCGCATGGGACGAACCCGGCCTCGTCTGGCATGATCGGATTGGAAGTGGTGCAAATCCCGTCCGATTCACGCGGCAACGTGGACCTGGCTGCCCTCAAATCGCAATGCGACAAGACCGTCGTCGGCCTGATGCTGACCAACCCGAACACACTCGGCCTGTTCGACGAACACGTCGAGGAGGTCATCGAGATCGTCCACGACTGCGGCGGGCTGGTCTACGGCGACGGGGCCAACCTGAACGCCCTGCTGGGCATCGTCCGCCCTGGCGACCTGGGCTTCGACATGATGCACTTCAACCTGCACAAGACGTTCTCGACCCCGCACGGGGGCGGAGGCCCAGGCTCGGGTCCGGTGGGTGTCGCCGCGCGCCTGGCCGAGTTCCTGCCCTCGCCCATCGTCGGCGTCATCGAAGAGGGCGAAGAGGAAATGCCTCCATTGTTTGGCTTCGTCACCCCGAAAAAGACGATTGGCCGCCTCAAAGCCTTTCATGGTCATTTCGGCATGTTGGTGCGCGCTTATACTTACATTGCCATGCACGGCGCGGACGGGTTGCGCCAGGTGGCCGAGTATTCGGTGCTGAATGCCAACTATCTCTTAGCACGTTTACGGAACACATACCACGTACCCTATGACCGCATCTGTATGCACGAATTCGTGGTAGAAGGGAAAGTTGAAGGCTCGGATATCCGCGCCCTGGATATCGCCAAGCGGCTGATGGATTACGACTTCCACCCGCCGACTAACTACTTCCCGCTCATCGTCCACGAGGCGCTGATGATCGAGCCGACCGAGACCGAGAACAAGGACACCCTCGACGCCTTCGCCGACGCCCTCATCAAGATAGCAGAGGAGGCGAAAACGACCCCAGACCTGCTCCACGAGGCCCCGCACAAAACCCCCTTCGGGCGCATGGACGAGGTCAAGGCCGCCCGTGAATTGGTTCTTTGTTGTTGGTTGCCGGAAAACTACAGCGATTGATACAAAACAGACCGTGAACTGGTGCTGCTGAAGGTGCTGGCTGCCAGAGGATTACTAGAGAGAAGGATGATTCGGGGCGTGATTGCTCGACCCCTGTGTTTTTCAAGTGGAGATTCCTATGCCTGTCTCATGGTTAGAGATGACAGCTATTCCGTTCAATACTCTCCTGCTACTCGAGCGCGTCCAGCTCTCCTGGTTTCCCGGTTGGGTGAACGAAAATGATCTGGGATTGGCGCTCAGAGCTAACCCGGTTGTGGAATGGTTCTTACGCCATAAATGCCAAGAGCTATGTGATTGGTTGGATAGTGTCATGGCGCAAGCTATGGACGTGCTACTCGATGCACACGCTGTACGGCAGGCAGAGATCCGTGTGTTGCAGTCTTTGGATGATCTCATTACGTATGTGCATGACCCGGCCATCTACGATGCGTTAGAATTTTTGAAATGGGATTCCAGCGAATTGACCTCCCTGGTGGATTTCTCCGGTAAGACCGTCATTGACGTCGGTTCAGGTACTGGACGGCTGGCCCTCGTTGCCGCACAAGCCGCCATAGCCGTATTCGCTGTCGAGCCGGTCGGCAACCTGCGGTATTACCTCAAAGAAAAAGCTAGCAAGCATGGCATGACGAACATCTATCCCGTTGATGGGCTGATCACTGACTTGCCTTTCCCGGACGGTTTTGCTGATTTGACGATGGGAGGTCACGTTTTCGGCGATGAACCAGATGCGGAATTGTCCGAACTGGTGCGTGTGACCAAACCAGGAGGCATGATTGTGCTCTGCCCGGGGAATGACGATGTTGATAACATTCGCCATGGTTTTTTGATGGCACAAGGTTTTGCCTGGGAGCGCTTTGTGGAACCACCCGATGACAGGGTCAGAAAATATTGGAAAACGATTTAGGCTCATTCTCTCGAGGGGCTGTCCTAAAAGCCCACGAAAGCTCACGGAGACCGCCAGATTTGGTGGTCTCCGTCAATACCTTGCGCCACATGTAGCGGCGAGATACTATCTCGCCCCACTTTTTGGACAGCCTCTCGCTAGTTCATTCGTTGCCTGACGGATGTTTTACCTGCACGCCACACGCTCGCAGGATTTCCGCGATCTGCCCCAGCCTCTCTTCGGACGGCGGACGGGTATCGGGCAGCGGATACTCGTGCCCCAATCCGGCGTATTTGCTCGTCGCGGCGTGATGGTAAGGCAGGAGTTCGAGACTGTGCGCACGGGGCAGCGAGGCCACGAATTCGCCCATCTGGCGGATGTTCTTTTCATCGTCATTGACCCTTGGGATGACTGGCATTCGTAAGAGGATAAGGTGGTCTCGCTCTGAAAGTTTCTGTAGATTGGTCAGGATCAAGCTATTGGATATCCCCGTAAATTGGCGGTGCCTGGCATCGTTAACCACTTTGAGATCGTACAGGAACAAGTCCACGTGGCCGCGCACGCGCTCGAAGGTATCCCAGGATGCAAAGCCGCATGTATCCAGCGCGGTGTGGATTTCCCTTTCCTTGCAGGCCTCGAGCAGCCCAAGCGCAAAGTCGCGCTGCGCCAGCGGTTCTCCGCCGGATAAAGTCACACCACCTCCGGACTCATCATAAAAGGGGATATCGCGTTCGACTTCGGCCATCGCCTGGGCGACGGTCATCTCGCGGCCGACCACCTGGCGCGCCTCGGCGCAGCAAACGAGGGTGCATTCCCCGCAACGCTCGCAGCGTTCTCGCTGGATCTCGGGGCCTGCTTCGCCCAATCCGGCTGCGCCCTGCGGACAGGCTTCCACGCACGCCCCGCAGCGGATGCAGCGCGCGCTTCGCAAAATGATTTCCACCTCTGGGGATTGGCCTTCTGGGTTGTGACACCACCAGCAATGCAGCGGACAGCCTTTGAAAAATACCGTCGTGCGGATACCGGGACCGTCGTGGATGGAGTATTTCCTGATGTCGAAAACGATACCCATAATCTCGGCTTTACCAATAACGAATTGTGGAAACTGTTTGTCAACCTTCTGGACGGTACATCACTGCACTCATGTCACCCACGAAGTCGGGCAAGTTGGTGTGCCCCAGCATCTGGCGGACGGCGGAGGCCTCGCCAGTATGGTACCAGTAATGGTAGATGTTCCGCATCAGCAGGGTGCCGACGGTTTCGTCGAGTGGCTTTCCATCCCGCAACAAGTATTTCTGCATGATCTCGGGCGTCAGGGTATCCAGGTAATTATCGGCCTCGGCGGTTACTTTCCACCATATCTCCCACATCTCATTCAGCGGAGGTGTGCTGGCCGGCTGGCCGTAGCCGACCAGATCGTTGAGATACGGCGCCAGGTTCTTTTGCTGGGTGAAGACGACCCAGTAACGATGTTCCTGGTTGGCGAGGTGGCCCACCATCCAACTGATGCAATTCATCGGCATGAGCCTGCGTATGGCGTCCTGCTCGGAAACGCCCTCGAGGCAGCGGTAAAACTCAGTACGGGCAAAGCGAAGTTGCGTGACAAGGAGATGAGGTTGCATAAAAGACTCCATAGCCCGGTCAAGCCGGAACTAAACAGAGATGGAAAGCAAAACGGTTACAGCAATTTCTGGATATGAGCGGTATGATCCCGTTCGTGCCACAGCGCGCGGCGAAGGATCTTGCGCGGGCTCCAGAATTCCCCATCTATGCCAACCACTTGCTTGGAGCCTTCCAATGTTGGGAGGGTCTCTTTGAGCAGCGCACGGATCTTCTCCAGCCGTGTGAACGGTTCTTCGGGAATTTCATGGCGCGGGAAAGCCAATCCAAGCCGATCCAGGTACCACCACTCCGCCCCGCCGACGTGACCGAGAATCCCATTGATGCTCCAACGCTCTCCGAGGTAAGTCTGGTTGAGTTTCTCGTTGCTCAAACCCTCGACGGTTATCAAGAGATCAGAGCGGCTCCAGGTGATTAGTTTCAGGGTACGCCGGATCTCAAGAACCGTCAATGGTTTCCAGTCGTAGCGAAAGAAGGATTCCACACTGTAGCCATCTTTCTCGACTTGATCGAACTCATCATTGATGAGGTAGACGTCCCAGGTTTCCTCGACGCGTGTTTCGACCTCCTCGAAGTTCAACCATGTACGCGGCTCGTGTTTGAGGATCCAGGTCGCATAGGCCTGGATAGCGACTTCCAGGTTTGCGGATGCGGCGTATGCATCCTTGCCATAGGCGAAGCAGCCAGGATGTTCGAGCGCCCATGCAATCGAACGCCCCTCGTTGTTGTTTTCGATACCGACGCGGAATATCATCTCGTGCCTCCTTGCATGGGTGTATTTTACACCAATGCAAAAGGGGCGGAAAGTATCTCCGCCCCAGCGGTAGAGCCTGAAAGGGATCGCGCGAGGCTCTCCTCCTTCGAGTGTTCGAGGAGTATTTACTCCCAACGGAAAGTTTTGGCTGAGAGGATGACTCCAATGATAAGCATACCGGCCAAAACACCCGCATCGAGGAGATGGCTGCTCCAGGTTTCGCCGACCCACAGCCCGCGCAGCAGGTTGACCACGTAGGTCAGCGGCAGGAACGCGGAAACCTTCTTAATGGCTTCGGGCAGGAGTTCGCGAGGGAAACCTGCCCCGGAGAGAAACAGCATTGGGTACAGTAGTACCATACCAACGATCTGGGCTGTGCGCGCCGTAGGCATAATACCGGCCAGGATGAATCCCAGCCCGAAGAAACTCAGGCTGCTCAGTACGAAGCCCGCCAGCACGCTGAGGGCGTTGCCCTCGAAACGCACGTGGTAGACCAGCTTCCCGGCGGCGACGAGCAGGAGCATGCCCAGGCTGGTCATTGCGAAGACCACGACGACCTGCGTGGCCAGGACGACCAGCGGGCTGATGGGTGTGGTCCGCAGGCGGCGCAAGATGCCCGTCTCCCGGTAGGTGGCCATCGTGATGGTGATGGACATCAGTCCAGTGGTGGCGATGATCATGGCGGTATAGGCCGGTATGGAAATATCGATCGTCCCATGACCGCCGAACATCGGCGTGGGTTCGTTTCCGTATATACTGCCGAACAGGAACAGCATCATCAACGGGAAAGCCAGCGTGAAAAAGGCTCCCACCGGTTCCCGCAGGAATAGCTTGCCTTCCATCCAGGTCATTTTCAACAGGCTTTTCATCGTGTACCTCACTCTCTCATTTCCCGGCCGGTCAGTTTCAGGAAGACATCTTCCAGGGTCGGCTGCTCGGTACGCAGGTCGCGGAACCGGACTCCCTGTGCGGTCAGCAGGCTGACCACCTCGCTGACCAGCGGGACCTTCCGGCCATCCTTCCCGTGGACGGTCACTCGCTCTCCCTGGACCTCGACCCGGACCGCCCCGGAAAGGGCTTTTTCAAACCCGGCGGGCAGGGACCCATCCACGTTGAAGACGACGCGCTCTTCCGCCCCCAAGCTGCGGATCAGGGCCGCTGGGGTGTCCAGCGCCACGATCCGGCCGTGGTCAAGTATGGCGACCCGGTCACATAGGCGCTCGGCCTCCTCCATGAAATGGGTGGTCAGCAGGATGGTCTTGCCTTTCGAGCGGACGTCGCGCACCAGGTCCCAGATGGCATGCCGCGCCTGGGGGTCCAGGCCGGTGGTCAACTCATCGAGGAAGACCAGCTGCGGGTCCGGTAGGAGCGCCAGGGCGATGAACAGGCGCTGCTTCTGTCCGCCGGACAGCTTTGAGAAGGGGGCGTTGCGCTTCTCTTCCAGGCCCAACTGCGCGAGCAATTCCTTCCAGTCGGCCGCTTTTGGGTAGAACGAACTGTACAGATCCAGCGCCTCCCAGACTCTCATCCGCTCCGGCAGGTTGGATTGCTGCAACTGCATGCCGGTGCGTTCCCGCAGGGTCTGGCTCTCGCGCTGTGGGTCCACGCCGAGGACGCGAACCGTCCCCCGGTCCGGTTTGCGCAGGCCCTCCAGGCATTCAATGGTGGTGGTCTTGCCGGCCCCGTTCGGGCCAACCATCCCGAAGATCTCTCCTTCGCGGACTTCGAAGGAGATATCGTCCACGGCGACGGTTGCGCCGTAGGTTTTGCGTAATTTTTCGACTTGCACGATGGTTCCCATAACTACCTCACTTGCTTCTCAAGATCGATTCCAGTGCCACCACGTGTTCAGCGAAAACCTTGCGACCCTCGGCGGTGGCAGCGACATAAGTGCGCGGTTTGCGCTCGACGAAGGTCTTGTTGACAGCGATGTAGCCGGCCTCTTCCAGTTTTCGCAGGTGGGCGCCCAGGTTGCCATCGGTAACGCCCAGCAGGTCGCGCAGGTAGGTGAAGTCCACCTCTTCGTTCGGTCCCAGGGTCACCAAGGCAGCCATGATGCGCAGGCGCACCGTCTGGTGGATGGTTTCATTAAGCACGGCCATGGTTTACCACCTCGAGCGGATGTACAGGCCAAGGACGATCATCCCGCCGCCGCCCAGGATGGCCATCCAGAGATTGAAGATGCCCGGTAGCAGGAAGTAACCCACCAGCGCCAGGGCTGTGATGATCACAGCGGGCCAGATGGATGTAAAGGAGAGCAGCAACCCCATGGCCAGCCAGCCGACCATGACGAACAGGATAATGAACATGGCAAGTTGTTTTCCGTCTGCTGGCCAGGAGACCGCAATCGAGGCGACGCAGTACAGGAACAACAGCATCCAGAAAATGGCGATTCGCTTGCCAGAGGAGCTAGATGAGGGACTACGTACACCCCGGTTCATCCTGATGCCGATGATGGCGGAGAGGATCCCGCCCAGGATATCCAGGACCACCCATGTATACACGGCGATGTACTGGGGCAGGAACTGTGCCCCTAGGAACCCCAGCAGCCAGATGATGCCCCAGACGATCAGGAACAGGTAGGCACCGCTGCTGGAAATGGCCCTGCGGGTTTTCTTCATCATGGCCTGGATGGCGGCCAGGGCTTGTTCGGCTTCGTAGGGAGAGATATTCATGGGAAACTCCTTCAGAGTGGTCGCTGATTAAGAGTACTCTGTTTCTCAGAGTATTCTACAATATTTCTTCGGGATTGTCAAGAGGGAAAATTTATTGGTTGATAGAGAGGATTCGTACTTTACCCCCTTAAGACACGAGCAGGAGCGATTGGCTGATTGCTCCTGCCATTCCCTATATTCGCTGAACTATGCTCGATTACCCGTGCCGACTCATGAACCTTTCCATGCGGTGCAGGGCTTCCTCGATCTTCTCATAAGCTGTGGCATACGAGCAGCGCACGAAACCCTCTCCGCCTGCGCCAAAGGCGCTGCCGGGTTCAACTGCCACTTGCTCTTCGCGCAACAACGTCTCGGCGAAGGTCTCCTCGTCCATGCCCGAGGCGATGAAGGGAAGGTGGATATCAGCGTGTTCAGGTTACTCTGCTGTATCTAATCAGTCAAGCCTCCAATTAAACCTGAGAGGGTTACTTTGGCGTCGCCAAACAGCAGGATGGTTGATGGTAACTGATAGAGGGGGTTTTCCACGCCAGAGTAGCCGGGCCTTTCATCCAGATTGCAGACGACCGCGCATTTGGCCTCATGCGCCATGAGGATGGGCATGCCGGATATCGGCGTATCTGCTTGCTGGATGGCGGCTGGATTGACTACATCGCAGGAACCAACAATCAGGGCAACGTCAACGTTTTTGAATTCCGGATTGATCGTTTCCATTTCCACGAGCTTGTCATATTCAACTTCAGCCTCAGCCAGAAGCACATTCATGTGCCCAGGCATTCTCCCTGCCACTGGGTGGACGGCAAACTTGATGTCCACGCCGCGCCGTTCCAGATGGCGCGCTAATTCGACAACTTTGAATTGAGCTTGCGCCAGAGCCATTCCGTACCCAGGGATGATTACCACTCTCTGAGCCTTTCTTAGTTTATCTAGCGCGGCTTCCAAAGGGGGGGGCGCGGCTCTTGCGGCTGGAACAATTTCAGCTGGCGCGTCAGCTTCTATTGCCGTCGCGGTACCTGCCGTGGGGGGGGCCTCTGCGGCTGGTGGTGTTGTGGGTGTCGTTGCTCGATCTTTCGAGGTGGCCATGGTACCGACAAACACATTGACCAGGCTGCGGTTCATAGCTTTGCACATTACGTGAGTGAGAATCGATCCGGACGCCGCCACGGTTGCTCCGCAGACGATCAGCAACCGTTCTTGCATGACGGCACCGCAGAAGGCCGCTGCCACTCCTGCTGTCGCGTTAAGAAAAGAAATCAGCACCGGCATGTCCGCGCCACCGATCCTGATTGAGAAGAGGATGCCAAGCAGAATGGCCAGAATAAGCAGAACCAAAAGCAGCCAGACCTCCGGGCGTGGGTCACGGAACGAGGAGAATACGGCCAGGATAAGCGTGAGGAGAGCCACTGCCAGCAAAAGGGCTGAATGCTGCGGGAGTACCGTCGGCCGTTGATTGATCTTGTTGGCCAGCTTAGCGCTGGCGATCATGCTACCGCTAAAGGTCGCGGCGCCAATAATCAGGCCGAGAATTCCCGATATCTTGCCGAAAGAAGTCAGATAGGCACTTGATCGGTTCAATTCGACGAAAGAAACCAGGAAAGCCGCCACACCGCCGGCTCCATGTTGAAATGCAACCATTGCCGGGATCTGGATCATATGGACGCGCATGGCGACAATGACGCCAACCATAGAGCCGGTGATGAGGGTTGCCAGGACGATGCCCGGCGATAATATTCTGTAACGATAAAGGACGAGCAAGAAAGCGACCAGCAAGGCGAAGGCGTTGATCAGATTGCCCGCTCGTGCTCCCTTAGGGCCTTGGAATAGTCTGATCCCAACGATCAGCAGGAGGACGACGAGAAGGTCAAAAAGCCAATTGAGCCAGGTTCCCATCGGGCTATTCCTTTCTTGATTTCTTGAAGAGTTTCACCATTCGATCTGTGATGACAAAGCCTCCGGTTACATTGAAAGCAGCCATGGCGATAGCTACGGCACCGAGAATCTTTTCGGCTGGCGCGGTATCAACCGCGAAGAGTATTACTGCTCCTAGAATCGTAACAGCCGAGATGGCATTCGTCATGGACATTAACGGTGTATGCAAAAGTGATGGTACTCTAGAGATCAGGAGATAGCCGATGGCAAAAGAGAGCACAAATACGGACACCATGATCAACAGTTCAGTCATCTTGCATCCTTTTCCGATCAAACGACAATCAGCAGACTTGCTCGTCGGTTACTTTTCCCCCATTGCCTTCAGCGCACCGGCAAATACAATTTTGCCCTGGTATGTGACCAAGGAGTGTTTGACGATCTCGTCTTCCAAGTCGAAGTGATCGATGCCCTTCTTGAACAGATTCTCCACGTAATAATACATGTTATTGGCATACAGCCAAGCAGAGTGAACAGGCACGCTACCGGGAATATTTGCGATACCGCTTATCGTGATGCCATGCTTTTCTACAACCGTGCCGCTTTCAGTCAACGCGCAGTTGCCTCCCTGGTCGATGGATACGTCCTCGATGACTGCCCCTGGTTTCATCTTGGCCACCATCTCCTCGGTAATGAGGATGGGCGCGACCTCGCCGGGCACCAGCGCACTGAGGATGATAATATCCGCTCCCCCCACATACGGCGCGATCGCCTTACGCTCCTTTTCCAGCCATTCTGGCATCAGGGCTTTGGCATAACCGCCTTCGCCGGTGGCCACTTCTGCTGGCATTTCAAAACCGACCACCTTCGCGCCCAGGCTGTTCGCCTCTTGACGGGCGTTTTCACGGATGTCGATGGCCTCAACCACACCACCCAAGCGTTTGGCAGTTGCAACTGCCTGCAGACCGACCACGCCGGTGCCGATAATGAGCGCCTTTGCAGGTTGGATTGCACCAATGGCGGTACCGAGCATGGGGATGAATTTTGGCAGGTGGCAAGCTGCCATCAGAACCGATTTATAACCGGTGACGGTGCTCATGGAGGACAAAGCATCCATTCGCTGAGCCCGCGAGATGCGCAGGATGCCATCCATTGTGAAAGATGTGATGTTCTTGTCTCTCAACCCCCTGATCATTTCGTGGTTATTGGGCGCTGCGGGATGCAGGAAAGTGATTAACGCACCGCCTTCGCGCAGCATGTCCACTTCCGTCTTGCCCGTGTTGGGATTCATGTAGGGCTGCTTGACTTTCAGGATGAGATCTGCTTTGGCAAACAGTTCCTCGACATCGGAAAAGATGTGAGCGCCGGCCTTTGTGTAATCATCATCAGAAGCAAAGATACCGGCGCCAGCCCCGGTTTCCACAGCAATGTCAAATCCCATTTTGCAGTACTTGGCTACTGTCTCGGGTATGGCGGCGACGCGTCGCTCAGCCGGCAGTATTTCTTTGGGTATTCCGATTAACATAGTGATCCTCCATTTTTTCTGGTTGGTTGTGTTTTAGGGTTGATGGATGCGCCACTCGTCGTACAGCTCGCCGTAGAGTAGCTCGAACACCTGCCCATCCGCCGTCCGCACGCGGAAGCACTTTGCCCCGGGGATACGCCAGCGTTCCAGAATTTCGTCAATCTCCAGGCGCTGTCCCCCCCAGGTCAGGGTGACCGGCTTCTCGGCATATTCATATTCGGAATGGCACTCGACGATCTCACTCATATTGTAGGGATTCCTCAGAAAAAATCATAGGACAAGATGTCACTTGTCCTGCAAACAAATGGCATGAAATCGGTCGCAGATCCTTCCTCTACAATAGAACACTGCTGTTGTCGCCGATGTTCAAGGTCATGGGCGCTTCGTCGGCGCCGCGCCCCTGGATCCGGGCCTGCCGGCCGATAAATGAGCTGCTCAAGGCCGCCGCGTTGACCTCCACCCTCGCCTCGAGGATGCTGTTCTCGATTCGGCTGTCCGTGATTTTACAATTTGCCCCGATGGAGACGTGCGGCCCGACAGTTGAATTGCTCACCTCTGCGGTGGGATGGATGAATACCGGTCGGACCATTTTGACATCTTCGCTGACATGATTGGCGGCGTTCTCGCGTCCATGCTCCAGCAAGTAGCGATTCGTCTCCAGTGTGGCTTCTATCGTGCCGGTATCCAGCCAGATGCTTACCTTTTGCGTGCGGAATTTCGCCCCGCGTTCCAGCATGATATTGATGGCGTCGGCCAGGAAGAACTCGCCTTTCAGGGATGTACCGCGCCGCATTTGCTCTTCGATGGCGGCGATTAAATCCTCGCTGCGCTTGAAAAAGTAGCAACCGACGATGGCCAGGTTATTCTCCAGCGTCTGCGGTTTCTCGATCAACCGCCTCACCCGTCCTTCTTTGTCCACTTCCGCCACGCCGAAGCGGCGCGGGTCGGGCACGGCCTTGACCCAGGCTACACCATCAAGAGTCTCGTCTGCCAGGAAGGAGAAATCGGTCTCGATCAGTGTATCGGAGAAAACCATCAGCATTGGGCCGCTCAGGTGCTGGCGCGCAAGATAGAGCGCGTCCGATTGGCCGCGCATGACTGACTGCACATCGTAATGCGCCTTCAGCTTTGGGTAGTTTGTCTGCATGAAAGCCGGGATTTGTAGTTCGCCCAGGTACGGCCCGACGATGAAAACGTATTCGCTGTTTTGGGGATTGGGAACGGTATCGAACATCGCCAGCAGGTGGTCGAGGGCGGTCTTGCCTGCCAGGCTGATCAAAGGCTTGGGCTTGGACCAGGTGTGCGGCCTCATGCGCGTGCCCCAGCCGGCCATTGGGATTACGATTTTGAGGTTCATAGCTCTATTTTACGGTATTTTGGCAAGGAGTGCGAAGTCTCCCTGGCCTAGCCCGCCACCAATGCCTGCCTGTCCTGGCGACAGGCCAGGACGCCAGGTGCAGGCGGGCATACATTTCTTCGCGTTTCTCGCCCAGGCGAGTCCAGTCGGTCAGCCACTCGTCAGCGTTGGCGGTGGTGAGGGGGCACGCTTCGATAATCTTGTAGTGCGGTTCGATTTCTTCCCACTTCCAGTTGATGAGGGCGGCTGGGGTGGAGGGGAGGTCTTTGAGCAAGAGAGTCCTTTCTGTTCCAGTAATCAGTGTTCAGTCATCAGTCAACAGTGGGACTGATCACTGGTCACTGATAACTGATCACTTTGAGGTTTGCCAGCGAGGCTGCCAGCCGTTTATTCCCAACTGACTCAAATACAACGTCAACGGTCTCATCATCATCCTGGATTCTACTGGTTAAAACGATGCCCTCGCCCCAAACAGGATGCTTGACGCGCATCCCAGCCGTGAATGTGGCCCGTTTAACGGCGGCAGGCTTTGGCGTGGAAGGCGTCGTCCAGGATTGGGTGTTGGAAAAACGCTGGGAGCGGCCTCCGGCCCGGGAGCTGCCGTTCAACAGTTCGGGCGGGATGTCATCCAGAAAACGGGATGGATAGGTCTCTTCGGCGTAGCCTCGTCCGCCGCGCCGCAGGCAGCGTATCAGGTAGAGACGATCCTTGGCGCGGGTGATGCCGACATAGAACAGGCGGCGCTCCTCTTCCATCGCTTCGGGTTCGTCGAACGAGCGGCTGTGGGGTAGGATGCCGTCGTCCAGGCCGACGATGAAGACGACGCCAAATTCCAGACCCTTCGCCGCGTGGAGGGTGAGCAGCGTGGGAGCGTTCTGGCCTTCGGTGAGGGTGTCCTGGTCGGAGATGAGAGCCACATTTTCGAGGAACTCAGTCAGGGTGCGGGATTCGTATTCGACGGTGAGACGGCGCAGCTCCTGGACATTCTCCCAGCGCTCGGCGCCCTCCTCCGTGCCGTCGTCGAGATATTCCTTGTAGTTGATGTCGGTGGCGATGCGGTCGAACAGTTCGGTGACGGTGGCTCTGGCCGCCTCGGCGCGCCAGTTGGCGAGCAGCGCGCCGAAATCAGCCAGTGGCAGGACGGCGCGACCAGTGAATTGCGGCCAAGAAGGAGACGCGTCGCCGCGCGCCAGGTCGAACAGCAACGCGCTCGGCGAGACGTTCGTCCCGCGCGCCGCGGTGTGCAAGGCAAGTACGGTCTTATCTCCGATGCCGCGCGGCGGGACGTTTATGACGCGGTCGAGCGAGACCTCGTCGGCGGGGTTGTGCACCAAGCGCAGATAGGTGATGATGTCTTTGACCTCACGCCGTCCGTAAAAGCGCTGCGCCCCGACCAGCCGATAGGGCAGGCGGGCCGCCAGGAAGGCCTCTTCTAGCAGGCGGGACTGGGCGTTGGTACGGTACATCACGGCGCAATCCCCAGCCTCGTATTGTTTGCTGGCGACGAGCTGGACGATGCCATCCACGACGAAGGAAGCTTCGCCGTAAGCGTCGTTGGCCTCGTAATAGGAGAGCCGCTCGCCCTGGCCGCGTTCAGTGAAGAGCTTCTTGCGGCGACGGTGCGGAGCGCTGTCAATGACCGACATGGCCGCGTCTAAGATGGTTTGCTTGGAGCGGTAGTTCTGTTCCAGCAGGACCACCTGACAATCTGGATAATCCTGTTCGAACCTCTGCACGTTTCGATAGTCTGCACCACGCCAAGCGTAAATTGACTGGTCCGGGTCAGCCACGACGAAGACATTACGGTGAACGGACGCCAGGTGTTTGAGCAGAATGTATTGGGCGTAATTCGTATCTTGATATTCGTCCACCAGCACGTGAACGAAGCGCCAGGCGTACTTCTCGCACACGGCGGGATTCTCCGAAAGCAGCCAGGCCGTCCACAACAGCAGATCGTCGAAATCTACGGCGTTGTTCTGTTTCAATAATTCCTGATAACGCTTGTAAATGCGTTTTACCACCTCGTCGCGGTAAGTCTGGGTGGTGTATTCTTCGGGGAAGATCAGGTCGTTCTTGGCGCGCGAAATTGCCCCATGCACCGATGGCGGTCGGTAGGTTTTGTCATCCAGGTTCAAGTCTCGGATGGCGGCCTTGACCACCCGCTGCTGGTCGTCTTCATCGTAGATGACGAAGTTGGAGTCGAAAGGCAAATGCTCGGCTTCCCGCCTTAGCAGCCGGGCGCAGGTGGCGTGGAACGTTCCCAGCCACAGGCCGTTGGTAGCCTCCTCGCCCAGCAGTCCGCGCACACGACCTTCCATCTCCCGCGCTGCCTTGTTGGTGAACGTGACGGCCAGCATTTGGTAGGGACGCACGCCCTCGTAACCGATCAGATAGGCAACGCGCTGGGTCAGGACACGCGTCTTCCCGGACCCGGGGCCAGCCAGTACCAAAACAGGCCCGGCGCCAACCGTCACGGCCTGGCGCTGCTGGGGGTTGAGTTTGTCGAGGAAATCCATGGGGATTTGTAATGCTCGAGCGGGGGTTGAACCCACGCTAGAGAAAGAGAGGATTACATCAATTCGGAAGTGCAATGCGGGCAGCGAGTGGCCTTGATCGGAATGGCCGTGAAACAATGCGGACATTCCTTCGTGGTCGGCTCGGCCGGCGCGAGGGCGGGCTGCTTGTGGAGTCGGTTAATGCCCCTAATTAATAGGAAGATGACAAAGGCGACGATAAGGAAATCAATCACATTGTTGACGAACAGGCCGTAGTTGATGGTCGGCGCGCCGGCGGCCTGGGCATCGGCTAACGAGGCGAAACTCTGCCCGTTCAGGCTGACGAACAGGTTCGAGAAGTTCACGCCGTGCAGCAGCAGGCCAATAGGCGGCATGATGATGTCGTTGACCAGCGAGCTGACGATCTTGCCGAAGGCCGCGCCGATGATGACGCCGACGGCCAGGTCTACCGCGTTGCCGCGCATGATGAAAGCTTTGAATTCTTTTAACATAAGTGTCACCTCTTTTGGGATCATTCCAGCCGCCTCATTGTACCGTCAGGGTATGGGGATGTCAACGAACCTGGCATCGCAGGTTGTTGTATAATGGTAGCCTTGAAGGCTACCATAATTGTGTTCATGAACCTTCTCGAGGGAGATTGTGATGCCTGATCGTCGATCTGTTTTCGAAGGCTTTCTCGTTTTCCTGGTTGTTCTTTTAGCCGCCTGTGGGCCAAAGGGTACCTCCACGCCAACGCCCACATCCATACCCATATCCTCAACGCCCACGCCAACTCCCACGCCGCCGCTCACGTTGACGGTCTGCCTGGGGGAGGAGCCTGCCAGCCTATATCCGTTTGGGAATCTCTCGTCCGCGGCGCGCAGCATCCTGGCGGCAATCTATGATGGCCCAATGGATACCAATTCTTATGGCTACCAACCGGTCATCCTGAAAAAGTTACCCAGCCTGGCGGATGGGGACGCGCTGATCAGCGTCGTTTCTGTCTACGTCGGCGACGAGGTAGTGGACGCGGACAACCTGCCGGTCACGCTGGCGCCTGGCGTGCGCTTCCGGCCGAGCGGCTGCCGGGGCGACGACTGCGCGGTTGTCTACGACGGCAAGGGCGAGATCCAGATGGATCAGATGGTGGTCAATTTCAGCCTGCTGTCCGGCCTCTATTGGTCGGATGGTATGCCCCTGACGGTGGAGGACTCGGTCTATTCATACGATCTGGCTACCTATCCCGACACGCCCGGTTCCACGTACCTGATAGACCGCACCAAAGCGTATGAGGCCGTGGACGAACAGACCGTCCAGTGGTGGGGTAAGCCAGGTTACCTCGACCCAACCTACTTCACCAATTTCTGGACGCCCTATCCCAAGCATTTGTGGAGCCAATACACACCGGCCGAGCTTCCTGACACTGAAGTGGCTGCCCGCGAACCGGTTGGCTGGGGAGCTTACGTAGTAGAAGATTGGGTGAGCAGCGATTCCATCACGTTGAAGAAGAATCCTTACTACTTCCGGGCGGGTGAGGGCTTGCCAAAGTTCGATACGCTGGTATTCCGTTTTATCACCACGCCGGAGACCGCCATCAGCGAATTGATCGCCGGAAAATGCGACCTCCTAGATGCCAGCCTGCACCTAGACGGACAGGTCGGTATCCTAAAGAGCTTCGATTCTCAAGGTCAGCTCAAAGCTATCTTCTCCACGACGGACGTGATGGAACGCTTCGATTTCGGAATCCGCCCGGCCAGCTATGATGATGACTATAACCTCGATGCAGGCGACCGCCTGGATTTCCTGGGCGACGTGCGCGTCCGCCAGGCGATTGCCATGTGCCTGGACCGACAGCAGGTCGTGGATACAGTGCTGCATGGGCTGACGACGGTGCCCAATTCTTACGTGCCCGCCGACCATCCGCTCTACAACCCAGACGTGAAGCCATATCCCTTCGACGTGACGGCAGCTAGTCAACTGCTCGAACAGGCCGGCTGGCGGGATCAGGACAACGATCCCGGCACGCCGCGCCAGGCCCGGGGTATTGCAGACATCCCGGCCGGCACGCCGCTAGTCTTGGATTATTGGACGACCGGCGCGGCCCAACGCAGGCAGGTCAGTGAGATCCTGGCCGGGTCGCTGGCCCAGTGCGGGATCCAGGTCAACTTGCAATATTACGATCCCACCGAGCTATATGCCCAAGGCCCGGATGGGCCGTTGTTTGGGCGCAAGTTCGACCTGGCCGAGTTTGCCATGGGCAGCACAGGTATGGAACCGCCTTGTGAGTGGTTCACAAGCGCCGAGGTGCCGAGCGCCGCTAATCATTGGGTCGGCGCCAACATCAGCGGTTACACCAGCGCGGCTTATGATGAGGCCTGTCTCGCCGCCAAAGGCTCTTTGCCGGGCGAACCGGCTTATGCAACTGGCTATCACGACTCGCAGGCTATCTCCTCCGAGGAGTTGCCCATTGTTCCGTTGTACTGGCGGTTGAAAGTGGCCGCCTCCCGTCTCGATTTCTGCAACTTCAGCCTCGATCCCAGCGCGGCCAGCGACTTGTGGAATCTCGAAGCTTTCGATGATGGAGAGGCCTGCGCCCCTTGACAAAACCACCGCCTTGCCTATAATTCCGCCCGATATGGTTACCCGCCTGTATTTCCGAGATTTCGCGCGGGCGTTGATGCCCACAATATTCATCCTTTAGAGAGCCGTCATTCGGCTCTCTTTTTTTTACCTGTTCCTTGACTATGAGACTATCCGACTATGAGACTACCTGGACTTATTGACCCCCACATCCACCTGCGCGAACCCGGTGCGACCCACAAGGAAGACTGGGACTCCGGCACGTCGGCCGCGCTGGCGGGCGGATTTACTCTGGTGCTGGCCATGCCGAACACAAAGCCACCCATCTTCGACGCCGCCACCCTCGACCTGGCGCTTGCCGCGGCGCGCTCCAAAGCCCGCTGTGACTACGCCCAGTTTGTCGGTGCAGGGCCGGATAATGCCAGTTGGGGCAGGCGCACCGCTCGTGCCGCGAACACCGACGGCACGCCGGTGCGAGACGGCAAGGGGCTACCCCGAGGGGCGGCGGGCTTGAAAATGTACCTCGACAGCACCTTCGGTCAACTGCGCCTGGACGACATGACTCTCTGGATGCAGCACTTCCAGAACTGGCCCAAGGACATGCCCATAGTAGCTCACGCCGAGAGCCGCAGCATGGCGGCGGTGATTTTAATGGCCGCAATCTACGACAGGCCGGTGCACATCGCTCACGTCTCGCTGCGGGAGGAAATCCTGCTCATCAAGGCGGCCAAGGAGCGGGGGATCAAGGTCACGTGCGAGGTCACTCCGCATCATTTGTTTCTCACCCAGCCCCCATCCAACCCTCCCCTAAATTCGCAGAATTTGGGGGAGGGCAAGGGAGTGGGCGGGGGCAGATGGGAAGTCCGCCCACGCCTCGCCACGCAAGTCGATGTTGACGCCCTCTGGCAGAACCTGGATGTCATTGACTGCTTCGCCACCGACCACGCCCCGCACACCCTGGCCGAGAAGGACGGTGAGAATCCGCCGCCCGGCTTCCCTGGGTTGGAAACTGCATTGCCGTTACTGTTAACAGCGGTTGACAGTGGGCGGTTGACGGTGGATGATATTATTTTGCGGATGCACACCAACCCCCGCCGCATCTTCAACCTGCCTGAACAGCCTGAAACCTGGATTGAGGTGGACGCTGACGCACGATACGAGATCCGCGCCGCGGAGATGAAATCCCGCTGCGGGTGGACACCGTTCGAGGGCTGGAAGGTGAAAGGACGCTTGCATAAGGTTGTGCTGCGCGGTAAAACAGCGTTTGAGGATGGCAAGATCCTCGTCAAACCCGGTTTCGGGATAAATGTGAGAGGATAGGCTAAAGCAATCCACCCCGCTAGCCCGATTCATACTCAAAACGATATCTATCAGACTAGGAGACTAAACATGCCCACCCCTTCCCCAAACCCCCACCTGCCCTTCGGCGACCAGCGCACAGCGCCCTGGTACGGCAGAGACATCATCTCGGTCAAGCAGTTCGGCCGCGAAGACCTGGAATACATCTTTGCCGTGGCGCACGAGATGCACGACATGGTGGACCACATCGGAACCTTCGACCTGCTCAAAGGCAAGATCCTGGCCAACCTTTTCTACGAACCGTCCACCCGCACATCGTCGTCGTTCACCGCAGCGATGGAACGGCTGGGCGGCTCGGTCATCCCGATCAACGAGGTCAAATACTCGTCGGTCTCGAAGGGTGAGAGCCTTCCCGACACCGTCCGCACCCTGGAATGCTACACGGATGTGATCGTCATCCGCCACCCGGAAGTTGGCTCGGCGGCCATCGCGGCCAAGGCGGCCCGCAAGCCGGTCATCAACGCCGGCGACGGCATCGGCGAGCACCCCACCCAGGCCCTACTCGACGCCTTTACCATCAAGGAAGAACTCGGCCACATTGATGGTCTCACCGTCACCCTGCTCGGCGACCTGAAGCACGGGCGCACCGTCCACTCGCTGGCGCGCCTGCTCTCGCTCTACAAGGTCAGGCTGAACTATGTCGCGCCCGACATCCTGCGCATGCCGGCCGAACTGATTGACGAACTCAAGGCCAAGAAGGTCGAGCAAGCCGAGTACACCACCCTCGACCAGGCCCTGCCCGAGACCGACGTGCTGTACGTGACGCGCGTCCAGAAGGAACGCTTCACCGACGAGGCCGTTTTCGAGTCGGTCAAGGGCGCCTATGTGATTGATCCGAAGGTGATGAAAGCTGCCAAGGAACGCATGATCGTGATGCACCCGTTGCCGCGCGTCGGCGAGATTTCTCCCGAGTTCGACGACGACCCACGTGCTGCGTATTTCCGCCAGATGGAGTATGGGTTATACGTTAGAATGGCTTTGTTGGCGATGGTGCTTGGGAAAGCGTAAGCACGTTTACACGTTGCACGTTCGCAAGTTTGAACGTTCCAACGTGCTAACCTGCAAACGTGCCAACGTGATAACGGTGCCCGATGGAAACCTTTCTCTACTTTCCTCCCGCTTTTCTTTGGGGCGCGGCGACGGCCTCCTATCAAATCGAGGGCGCATGGAACGAAGACGGTAAGGGCGAATCGATCTGGGATCGCTTTGCGCATACGCCAGGCAAGATAAAGAATGGCGATACCGGCGATGTAGCCTGCGATGCCTATCATCGTTGGGCCGAGGACATCCTACTGATGAAGGAATTGGGACTCAAGGCTTATCGCTTTTCGATCTCCTGGCCGCGCGTTTTTCCGGTCGGACGGGGAAAAATCAACCCGGCCGGGCTGGACTTCTACAGCCGCCTGGCAGACGGATTGCTCGAGGCGGGCATTACCCCCTTTGTCACGCTCTACCACTGGGACCTGCCGCAGGCGCTGCAAGACGAGGGCGGCTGGGCGACGCGCCCGACGGCCGAGGCATTTGTCGAGTATGCAGATGCCGTCACTCGTGGCCTGGGAGACCGGGTCAAGCACTGGATCACGCACAACGAGCCCTCGGTCGTAGCCCTGGACGGGCATTTCAGCGGCGAACATGCTCCCGGCATTCGAGATATGGCTGTGGCGATCCAAGTCAGCCATCACTTGCTTCTCTCTCACGGCTGGGCAGTGCCGGTCATCCGCAGGAACAGCCCCGGCGCGGAAGTCGGTATCACGCTCAACGTCAATTGGATTGTGCCCGCTTCCGCGAGCGCGGCTGACCGCAACGCCCTTCGCCGCGAACAGGGCATGTGGGTACGCTGGTACACTGATCTGCTCTATGGGCATGGGTATCCAGCTGATTTGGTGGCGGATGCAATTGCCGAGAAGTACCTACCCCCAGAAGGGATGAGCTTCGTGCAGCCTGGCGATCTGCAGGCGATTGCTGTTCCTACCGATTTCCTCGGCCTGAATTATTACGCCCGTTTCATCGCCCGCGATAACGACGCTCCCGATAACTTGCCGCAGACCGTCCCCATCTCTCCGCCAGACGAAGAGCACTAGACCGAAACAGGCTGGGAAGTCTACCCGGATGGACTGTTCAATGCCCTGGCATGGATCTATTTCGAGTACCAGCCGCCCAAGATTTACATTACGGAGAACGGTGCGAGCTATTCCAATGGCCCGGATGCGGAAGGCCGGGTGCGGGACGCACACCGGCTGAATTATCTGCGCGCACATTTCGCCGCCGCGCATCGAGCTATCCAGGCCGGAGTTCCGGTGGAGGGTTATTTCGCCTGGTCGTTGATGGATAACTTCGAGTGGGCGGAGGGCTTTTCCCAGCGCTTTGGGCTGATCTGGGTGGATTACCAGACCCAGAAGCGGATATTCAAAGATAGCGCCCGCTGGTATCAAAAAGTGATTGCGGAAAATACCATAGCACCCGGCCAAGCGTAGATGTTGCCATAACCGCCCGGCGGTTGTAGAATACACGTGACTTTTCGCTCGAGGAGACCTTATGCGACGCTGGAACGGCTGGGGTGAGGCTGCCATCACATACCCGCTGCCCGAAACCGCTGCACAATACCTGGAAACGCGGATCGGCGCGGGACTGCGCCTGGAGGATGCTTCGCTGGAACGTGTCCTGGCGAACATCCCCCCCGTGCGCCTTTCGCCCCATCCCTGCCTCTCGACCGACCCGGAAGACCGCCTGCGCCACGCACGAGGACAATCCCTCCCGGATTGGATCGCCCTTCGCTCCGGACGCGTTGGCGTCTTCCCGGATGGCGTGGCCTACCCGGCCTGTGACGAGGACGTGCGCGCCTTGCTGGATTACGCCCGTCGCACCGGTACTCGCCTGATCCCCTACGGCGGCGGGACGAGCGTGGTCGGGCACATCAACCCGCTCCCCGGCGGCGCGCCCGTCCTGACCCTCGACCTGTCGCGCCTCAACCGTCTGCTCGAATTGGATGAAACCAGTCGGTTAGCCACGTTCGAGGCGGGCATTACCGGCCCCGAAATCGAAAAGCAACTTAACGCGCGCGGTTACACCCTCGGCCACTATCCCCAATCCTTTGAATACTCCACCCTCGGGGGCTGGATCGCGGCGCGCTCCAGTGGACAGCAATCCTATTACTATGGGCGCATCGAAAACCTGTTCGCCGGAGGCCACGTGGAGACTCCGCTCGGCGCACTGGATCTGCCTCCCCATCCGGCCTCGGCCGCCGGACCGGACCTGTGCCAGATGGTCCTCGGCTCAGAAGGGCGTCTCGGCATCATCACCCGCGCCACTGTGCGGGTACGGCCATTGCCGGAAGAAGAATCCTTCCAAGCCTTCTTTTTCCACGATTGGGAATCGGGCGCGGCGGCGGTGCGCGAGATCGCCCAGGCCGGACTGAAACTCTCGATGCTGCGCCTGAGCAACGCGCTGGAAACCACGACCACGCTGGCGCTATCCGGCAAGGGTAAACTCGTCGAATGGGCCAATCGAGGCTTATCCTTTCTGCGATATGCCGAAGGGCGCTGCTTACTGATCGCGGGGTTCACCGCCGAAAAGAGGGGTAAGGCTGCCAGGGAGCAATTCGCCGCGGCCCGGGAGGTCATCCGCGCCCACGGCGGATTGTGGACGGGCACGCCCATCGGCAAAATGTGGAAAAAGTCGCGCTTCCTGACGCCTTATTTGCGTAACACGCTCTGGGAGCGCGGTTACGCCCTGGATACGCTGGAGACTGCCGTCACGTGGGCGAACGTGATGCCAACGGCAGAAGAAACCCAGAAGGTTATCCGCGAAGGACTGGCAGAAATCGGCGAGCGTGTCCTTGTCTTTGCCCACCTCTCGCACATGTACAAGGATGGGGCCGGCATCTACGTGACCTATCTATACCGCCGCGCTGCATACCCTTCGGCTTCGCTCAGGGCAAGCCCGGATGAAACGCTGCGCCGCTGGCAGGCTTTGAAAGGCGCGGCCAGCCGCGTCATCGTGGCGCACGGCGGGACGATCAGCCACCAGCACGGCGTCGGACTGGATCACGCCCCATATCTCGCTGCCGAAAAAGGCAAGCTCGGCATGCAGATGCTGGAATCGGTGAGACGCAGCCTTGACCCTGAGGGCCTGCTCAACCCGGGGAAGTTGCTCTCATGAAAAGGGAGAATCAGTAAATCACGAAAGCGTAGTAACGACTTTAGTCGTTCGGCGAAAAAGCGACTGAAGTCGCTACTACAAATGCTTTTCGTGAAGTACTGAGGACTTTACTTTTCGCTAACTCGTGCCTTGACAGCATATGTGGCAATTTACTCGAAAATCCGACGGTTTAGCCTATATTTGGGACGCCATATCTGGGAAAAATAGCTGATTTTAACGTTGTTTCTACATATATAACGTAAATCTCAACTTAGCGGAAACTAAAGGAGAATAGCAGATGAGAAAATTAGTTGCCTTTCTTTTGTTGGTCCTGTTTACCCTGACAGCCTGCGGCCCTCAGCCAACAGTCAAGCACTTCGAAAATGACGGGATAGCGTTTGATTACCCCGCCTCGTGGCGTAGCATGTCCGAAGTATTCGGCGCTGAATACCTTGACGATAATTTCCGCGGCTTTGGGATGCAAGAAATTGTCGCCATAACCAGCATGAAAAAGAAGGGGCAGTTCGGCGCTTATTTCAACGTGGCGACCAGGCCACTCCCAGCTGGGCAGAACTTGGAAGATACCTATCGTCAAGCCTACCAGGATTACTTCAACATCAATCGTTCTTCAAGGGAAATCTCGGAAGACACCATTGCGGTAGATGGAATCACCGCCTTGCGCAAGATTTACCAGAGCCCAGTTGGAGAGCCTTGGTGGGACTACGTAGATATCTGGCTGGAAAAAGATGGCGTGATTTATCTTCTTTCTTTTCATTGCTTATTAAACACCCTTGAGCATCACGAACAAGATTTACAGACGATCCTCAATGCTTTTCACGTAAAGTGAGCTTATTTCGAGAGAACAAATCTTGCTCAATATCAAAATCCTCGGCGTTCGACATCCCGAGCGTTACGCGGTCAGGCGCAGCGTCCTTTCTGCTCAAAACGAATTGCAGGCTCAATATCCCGATCTGGCGGTGGAGATCGCTGAGATCAAAGACCCGGGCGAGATCGGTAAATATGCTTTAGTGCTGATCTTGCCCAGCCTGGTGGTCAACGAAAAACTGGTCTGCACCGGGCGGTTCCCGGCCAAAAAAGAGGTCCTCGGCTGGTTGCTGGAGGCGATGGGCAAAGAAAATTAACCACAGAGTACACATGTGTGCCTGCGCACAGTGCAGGCAGAGCGCACGGAGAAAAGAAAATAATCTCTGTGGTCTCTGTGCTCTCTGTGGTGAATTATGGAAGGATGTTTTCATGTGGGAAAAAAATTGGCGTGACACCGTCTGGTCGCAGCTAGACCGCGAATTCGATCTCATCGTAATCGGCGGAGGCATCACCGGCGCGGGAATTCTACGCGAGGCAGCCCGCGCCGGGCTGAAAGCCGTCCTGTTCGAGCAGGGCGATTTCGCTTCCGGCACCTCCAGCCGTTCTTCGAAGCTGGTACACGGCGGCCTGCGCTACCTGCGCCATGCAAAAATCAAGTTGACCTACGAATCGGTGCACGAGCGCGAGCACCTGCTGAAAGAAGGCCGCGGCCTGGTCATACCCCTGCCGTTCCTGATGGCAAACTTTCGCGGCGACAAAATCCCTGCCTGGGTCTTTGGCGTTGGCTTGTCGCTCTACGACATCATGGCGCTCAAGTGGAACCACGCCTATTACCAGCCGAATGGCCTGCGCGTCCTCTGTCCGCAACTGACCTCAACTGAGATGGTCGCTGGTTACCGTTACTTCGACGCCCAAACCGACGATGCCCGGCTGGTGCTGCGCGTGATCCTGGAAGCGACAAAAGATGGCGCGCTGGCTTTGAACTATGCCCGCGTAGAGGGATTGATAAAAACTGGCGGACGCGTCCGTGGCGTAGCGGTGCGGGACCTCGCGCCTGGTTCCGCCAAAACGGCCGAAGTCCGCGCCCGGGCCGTGATCAACGCCACGGGCGCCTGGGCAGATGAACTGCGGGGACAGGTCGGAGGTCTGGCGCGCTTGCGTATCTTGCGCGGCAGCCATTTATTCTTTTCCTCCGCCAAACTCCCGCTGGCGCGCGCCGTCACCCTCCTTCATCCAAAAGACGGACGCCCGGTCTTCATCATCCCCTGGGAGGGTGTGACCCTGGTCGGCACTACCGACGTGGATCACGGCGCGGCCCCATCCACCGACCTGCGCATTGGCGAAGCGGAGGCCGCCTACCTGATGGACTCGGTGACGCACGCCTTCCCCGGCCTGGGCCTTTCGCTGGCTGACGTGCAGTCCACGCTGGCCGGGGTGCGGGCGGTGGTGGATACCGGCAAGGCTGATCCGAGCAAGGAATCGCGTGAGTTCGTCTTATGGAACGAAGCCGGGCTTCTGACGGTCAGCGGCGGCAAGCTGACCACCTTCCGGCTGATGGCACAGACCGCGCTGCGCGCCGTGCGCGCCGCCTTGCCGGAGCACACGCGCCTGGGCCGCGACGAGCGCGTCCTCGACCTGCTGCCTCCCGAGACGACCGTTTGCGATCTGCCGCCCGTACTGCGCCTGCGATTGCTCGGACGCTATGGGAACGAGGCCTGCAACCTTACCGAGGTAGCAACAGAAGGGAAGTTGGAAACCATCGGTGATAGCCCCTCGCTGTGGGCCGAACTGCGCTGGGCGGCGCGCGCCGAGGGCGTGGTGCACCTGGATGACCTGCTGGCGCGCCGTCTGCGCCTGGCGATCAACCTGCCTGGCGGCGGCCTGGCGCAAATGGATCGCATCCGCGCCATCGTCCAGCCGGAGTTGGGCTGGGATGACGGGAGATGGAAAGAAGAGGCCGAGGCTTACGGAAAAACCTGGCGGGCATATTATTCACCGCCATCGGCGTAGGGCAGGATTCCATTCCCGCCGATACATTTCGCCTCCAAACATACCGGGTAAAATGCGCAGGTGAGTTACAATCAGGGGGTAAATTTCCACACAGAGAAGGCTGCGAACATGCACATATTGGTCACCAACGATGATGGTGTGCAGGCTCCCGGGCTGCTGGCGTTGGCGCAGGAAATGCGGACATTGGGCAAGGTTACCGTCTTTGCCCCGGATCACAACTGGTCGGCTTCGGGGCACGTCAAGACGATGGATCGCCCGCTGCGCGCCCGGGAGGTGCTCCTTGCCGATGGCACCTCTGCCCTGACGACCGACGGCGCGCCCTCCGACAGCGTGGCACTGGCCCTGCTGGGCGTGGTGAAAGAGAAGATTGATCTGGTGGTTTCGGGGATTAATCCGCACGAGAATATCGGCCACGATGTGACCTACTCCGGCACAGTGACAGCGGCCATGGAGGCGGTCATCGGCGGCGTGCCGGGCATTGCCGTTTCGCTGCACGCCCCGGAGAATCACCAAGACGTTTTGGATTACAGC
>JALHUM010000359.1 GCA_022865905.1 Anaerolineales bacterium
ATCTGCGCAAAGCCCCATATCAGTTCGGCTGGGATTGGGGGCCACAACCCCCGCCGGTCGGCGTCTGGAAGGACATCCGCCTGGAGGGCTACAGCGGGGCGTGCCTCTCCGAGGTTCATCTGCGCCAGGACCATATCGGTGGACAAGTCGCTGTCAAGGTCCGGATTGCCGTCCAGCGCTGGGGGAAGGCGCCGCTCGCTGCGGTAGTACGCATCACAGCACCGGATGGTGAGATCATCGAAAAAGAAATTGCCATACCCGCCCGGGACGAGGTGATTGTGAAGGTGCCGATCTCCAAACCTGAGCTTTGGTGGCCGAACGGCTATGGCGGGCAGCCGCTCTATCAGGTGGAAGTCTCTCTCATGCACAACGACGCTTCCAAGGTACGGGCGCTGGACTGGCGCAGGTACCAGATCGGGCTGCGCACGAGTGAATTGCACCAGCAGGAAGACCAGTGGGGACGCTCCTTTGTCTTCGTAGTAAATGGCATTCCGATATTTGTCAAAGGCTCCAATTGGGCACCGGCCGATTCCTTCCCTACCCGGATTACGGACGTGTATCTGGAAAGTCTCATTCGCTCAGCGGCTGAGACGCACCAGAATATGTTGCGCGTCTGGGGTGGTGGTTTTTATGAGGAAGAACGCTTTTACGATCTCTGCGATCGCTATGGCATCCTGGTCTGGCAGGAGTTTATCTTCTCTTGCAGTATCTATCCGCTGGACTCCCCGGGATTCCTCGAAAACGTCAGCGCGGAAGTGGTCGAGAATGTCCGCCGCCTGCGCCATCGCGCCAGCCTAGCGCTGTGGTGCGGCAACAATGAAATGGAATTGGGCTGGGTGGAGTGGAATTGGAAACGTCCCGAATTTGAGGAATTGAAGACCGCCTATGACCGGTTTTTCCACCACACGCTGCCCAAATGGTGCCAGGCCGAGGACCCGGATCACTCTTATTGGCCCAGCTCGCCATCTTCCGATACCCCATTTAATACTCCGAATGGCCAGCGTCAGGGCGATGCCCACTATTGGGATGTCTGGCACGGGCGGAAACCCTTCACCTCTTATCGCGACCAATACCCGCGTTTCATGAGCGAGTTCGGTTTCCAGGCGCTCCCGCCCCTGGAAACCATCCGTACCTACGCGGACGAGGCCGATTGGAACATGACCTCCTACATCATGGAGCTGCACCAGAAGAACGCCAGTGGAAATTCCATGATGGTCGGACAGATGCTGGACACGTTCCGGCTGCCCAAGGATTTTGTCTCGCTTGTCTACCTGAGCATGGCGCTCCAGGCGGAGGGCATCCGTTACGGCGTGGAACATTGGCGGCGCCATCCCGATCGCGTCGCTGGGACCCTATATTGGCAGCTCAACGATTGCTGGCCGGTGGCCTCCTGGTCCAGCCTGGACTACTTCGGGCGTTGGAAGGCGCTCCATTACGCCGCACGCCGGTTCTATACACCGCTGCTGCTGTCCATCGAAGACAAGCCGCCCGAACAGGGGGTTTATGTCACCAATGACCTGCTCGAGCCCTGGGAGGGGACCGTGCGCTGGTCGTTAGAGACGCTCGCCGGCGAGGTCCTGGCCTTGGGACAGTCGCCGGTCAAGGCCGCCCCGCAAGTTGCGACCCAGGTGTGCAAGCTGGACTTTTCCGACCACATTTCAGATGACAACATCCGCATGCTGGTTTTCATCGCCGAACTATGGCAGGGGGACCGGTTTGTAACCCGGCAAACGGCGGGCTTCGCCCCGATCAAGCACTTATCCCTGGCTGACCCGGCCGTGACCGTGGACCTGCGCAGCGAGAAGGGCCAATTGATCATTAAACTGACTTCCCGCTCTCTAGCGCTCCTGGTGGAGGTATCTTTGACGGGCGCCGACGTCGTTTTTAGCGATAACTACTTTAACCTGCCTCCTGGTCGGACAGCCCGGATTTCCTGCCCGCTGCCTGCCGGTTGGACTCTGAGCCGGGCGCGAAAAGCATTTCGCCTTCGCTCCGTCTACGACTCTTATTCACACGGCGCTGCAGTTTGAGCGCCGGGTATTGCCAAATTGTCACTTGACAACTCCAATAGCCGATATTGGCGCTTCCCTCCTGCTTGTAAACCGGATCACCAGAAAGGTGTGAGCCATGACTAAAATTAACGACCTGATTAAAAAAATGACGCTGGAAGAAAAAGCCGCCCTGTGTACCGGAGCCAGTCCATGGACAACGACTCCCGTTGAACGCCTGGACTTGCCGGAATTGACCGTTTCGGATGGGCCACACGGCGTACGCCGCGTGGCAGACATAAATAACCTGATCGCGGCAAGCCTGCCAGCCACCTGCTTCCCGACCGCATCCTGCATGGCCTCCACTTGGGATGTGGATTTGATCTACGCCATGGGGCAGGCACTGGCGGAGGAGTGCATCGCCCTGAAGGTTGACGTGGTCCTCGGCCCCGGGGCGAACATGAAGCGCACTCCCCTGGGCGGGCGCAATTTCGAGTATTACTCCGAAGACCCCTTCCTAGCCGGGCAGATGGCCGCCAGCTTCATCGACGGTGTGCAAAGCAAGGGCGTGGGCACTTCCCTCAAACATTTCGCCGCCAATAACCAGGAGTTCCAGCGCCTCAGCATCAGCTCCAAAATGGACGAACGTACCCTGCGGGAGATTTACCTGCCAGCCTTCGAGACCGCCGTCAAAAAAGCCAAGCCCTGGACGGTGATGTGCGCCTACAATAAGCTCAACGGCACATACTGCTCCGAGAATCACAGGCTGCTGGTGGATATCCTCAAGGACGAATGGGGCTTCGAGGGCTTCGTCGTCTCCGATTGGGGCGCTGTGCACGACCGGGTGGCCTCCTTGAAAGGCGGCCTGGACCTGGAAATGCCCGGCCCGAAGGAACGGCGGGTAAAGGCGGTCGTGGAAGCCGTCCGCTCTGGTGCGATGGGCGAATCCGTGCTGGACGAGTCGGTGCGCCGGATCTTGGGCATTGTCTTCAAGGCTGCCGAGACTTCCAAAGGCGGTTTGTTTGACACCGCCGCACACCACGCCTTGGCGCGCCGCATTGCTGCAGAAGGCATGGTCTTGCTCAAGAACAACGGGATCCTACCTTTGAAGGAGCAGCAGCACATCGCCGTCATCGGTCGCGCTGCCGAAGAGGCGCACTTCCAAGGTGGAGGAAGCTCGCACATCAACCCCACCCAGGTGGATAACCCGTTTAAAGAACTACAAAAATCAGCCGGGGAGACCAAGCTGACCTATGCCGAGGGGTATCCGGCGGGCACTGCTTTCGACCAGTCGCTCATCGACGCGGCCGTTAAAAACGCCCGCTCCGCCGACGTGGCCTTACTTTATCTTGCCCTGCCGGATTCCAAGGAGTCAGAAGGCTACGACCGGGCTGACCTAGACTTGACCCCGCAGCAGGTTGCGTTGATCAAGGCTGTGACTGCCGTCCAGCCTATGACCGTCGTCATCCTCAACAATGGCGCCGCCGTGGTGATGAGCGAATGGATAGATGGCACAGCTGCCGTCCTCGAGGCCTGGATGATGGGACAAGCCGGCGGCGGGGCAATTGCAGATGTGCTTTATGGAAAGGTCAACCCCTCGGGTAGGCTGGCGGAGACCTTCCCGCTTAAGTTGGTAGATACACCCGCCCACATCAACTTCCCCGGGGGAAACGGCGAGGTGCGTTACGGCGAGGGCATTTTCATTGGTTATCGTTATTATGACGCCAAAGAGGTACCGGTGCATTTCCCCTTTGGTTACGGGATGAGCTACACCACCTTCACTTACAAGAACTCCAAAGTGTCGGCAGCATCCTTCAAGGATGTGGATGGTCTGACTGTTTCTGTAGACGTAACCAACGCCGGGAAGGTGACCGGCAAGGAAGTGGTCCAGGTGTACGTGCACGATCATAAATCCGGATTGGTCCGCCCGCCCAAGGAGCTCAAGGGTTTCGCCAAGGTTGAGCTACAACCCGGCGAGACCAAGACCGTGACCCTGGCGCTCGATTTCCGGGCTTTCGCCTATTTCCACCCGGCTTACAAGCAGTGGATTACCGAGGACGGGGAGTTCGACATCCTGATCGGCGCTTCGGTAAACGATATTCGCTGCTCCCAGACCGTTACCCTGCAATCTACCCTGGAGCTGCCCAGCCTCCTGAACCGCGAATCTACCCTGCGTGACTGGATGGAGGATCCGCGAGGTAAGCGCTTCTTCACTTCATTCATTCAGCAACTACCAGCTCAGATGCAGGCCGCCTTTTTTAGGGGTGAAGGCGAGGTCGCCGGGATGGATACTACAAGCTTTTTTATGGATACGTCTTTGCCGGACAGACTCCACTACTTTGAAAGTGCCCTGCCGACATCACCTGAAGATTTGGTGGATGGCTTACTCGCGCAAGTAAGTCAAAATAAATAGCCGGTCCATGGTTTCTGGAACTTTTAACCCGCACGGTCAGCACAAATTATTCTTGGCTCACACCTCTGGCTGAAACCAGGACGCATTCGGTGATTCCTTTTCGTTAGACCTTCACTATCGCCGAGAGGATAACATGCAGTTTGGCCATTTTGACGACACGCAGCGCGAGTATGTCATCGAACGCCCCGACACTCCCCTGCCCTGGATCAATTACCTGGGCTGCGAAAATTATTTTGGCATTATCTCCAACACCGCGGGTGGTTATTCCTTTTACAAAGACGCCCGCCTGCGACGGCTGACCCGCTACCGTTATAACAACTCCCCCCTAGACACGGGCGGACGATATATTTATCTGCGCGACGACTCACAACCGCATCCTTCTGGACCCTTGTTCTGGTCGCCGACCTGGCAGCCGACTCGCCAGCCCCTGGATTTCTACGAATGCTGCCACGGCCTTGGCTACACCGCCATCCGCTCCAGGCTGGCCGGGATTGAAGCCAAAATCCGCTATTTCGTTCCTTTGGGAGAAAGCCTCGAAACCTGGGAGCTGACTCTCACCAACCGCCGCGACCAGACCGCCGATCTATCCATCTTCTCGGCAATTGAATTTTGTTTATGGGATGCCTTGGACGATGCTACCAACTTTCAACGCAACTATTCCATCGGGCAGGTCGAGGTCCCAACAATGCTTTCTTCTTCTCTTTCTCCCTCCCCTTCCCCCCTCTCCTATTTCGGGAGAGGGGATAGGGGGGAGAATGGGGTCATCTACCACAAGACCGAATACCGCGAACGTCGTAACCACTTCGCTTACTTCGCCTGCTCCGAGCCGCTGGCTGGATTCGACACCCAGCGCGAGGCGTTCCTGGGACCCTACCGGGGCTGGGATTCACCCCTGGCCGTGGAGGCAGGCCAAACGTCCGGCTCGATCGCCTGCGGCTGGCAGCCAATCGGGGTTCATCATGTCAGAGTCACCTTGAGGGCTGGAGAACAAAAAAAGATCATCTTCCTCCTGGGTTATCACGAAAACCCAAAAGATGACAAGTTCGACCCACCCGAATCGCAAACCATCAACAAGCGCACTGTTACGCCGATCATCGCCCGCTACCTGAAAGACGATGAAGTAGAAAATGCTTTTCAGGCATTAAGGGCGCACTGGGATGAACTGCTTAACAAAATGCAGGTGACCACGCCTGACGAACACACCAACCGCATGGTGAACATCTGGAACGCGTATCAGGTGATGATCACGTTCAATATCTCACGCTCAGCTTCTTATTTTGAGAGCGGCGTCGGGCGAGGTATGGGCTTCCGCGACTCAAACCAAGATCTGCTCGGATTCGTACACCTGATCCCGGAAAGGGCACGTGATAGAATCCTGGAACTGTCTGCGACACAGCTCGAGAGTGGCGGCGCGTATCACCAGTATCAACCGCTGACCAAACGCGGCAATAATGACATAGGCTCTGGCTTCAATGATGACCCGCTCTGGCTGGTCTTATCAGTGGCTGCGTACATCAAAGAGACAGGCGACTGGGGAATTCTCAACGAACTCGTCCTGTATGATAACCAGCCCGGCACGGAAGTACCGCTTTACGAGCACTTGCAGCGCTCGATCCACTACACGCTTGATCGTCTTGGCCCGCATGGGCTACCGTTGATCGGCCGTGCCGACTGGAACGACTGCCTGAACCTGAACTGCTTCTCTGAGACACCCGGCCAATACTTCCAAACCACGACCAACAAGGATGGCAAAGTAGCCGAGAGCGTATTCATCGCGGGGTTGTTTGTGCTGGCAGCCAACGAGATGGCAGAGATTGCCCGACATCTTCAGCGCAACGAGCAGGCCAGGGCATTGGTGAAAGCGGCGCGTGAAATGGAAAAAACCGTCTGGGCGGCAGGCTGGGACGGCGAGTGGTTCCGCCGCGCCTATGACGACGCGGGTAGGCCAGTCGGCTCGAAGGAATGCGAGGAAGGACAGATATTTATTGAGCCACAGGGAATGTGCGTGATGGCTGGCCTGGGCGTGGACGACGAGCGCGCCGAGCAAGCCCTTGATTCGGTCGCAGCCCGGTTGGCGACACCACATGGTATTGTCCTGCATCAACCAGCATATAGTCGCTATTATCTGCACCTGGGTGAAATCTCCTCTTATCCGCCTGGCTACAAAGAGAACGCGGGCATTTTCTGTCACACCAACCCGTGGATCATAATCGCCGAGGCAAAGATCGGGCGCGGGGACAAGGCCCATGATTACTACCTGCGCATTAACCCCTCGGCGCGTGAAAAGATCAGCGAAGTACACCGCTGCGAGCCATACGTTTACGCCCAGATGATCGCAGGCCGCGACGCCCCGACCCCTGGCGAGGCGAAGAACTCCTGGCTGACAGGCACCGCGGCCTGGAACTACGTCGCCATCACACAGTGGATACTCGGTATCCGTCCGACGTTCGATGGGTTGGAGGTGACTCCCGTCATTCCGTTGGCGTGGAGCGGCTTCGAAGCGGTTCGCAGTTATCGGGGCGTTTGCTACGTGATCCATGTTGAGCGAATAGGCCCGGGGAACAACATCCGGTTGGAAGTGGACGGGAAAGCCGTCGAGGGGACCATCGTCTCAATACCGCCAGCCGGGACCAGAGAAGTGCGGGTAATGGTGAGAATATATTGATGAAATACGGTTTTTTTGACGACGATGCAAAAGAGTACGTGATCACCCGGCCAGATACGCCCCAGTCGTGGAGCAATTTTCTGGGTTCAACTGAGTATGGGGCTATCATTACAAACAATGCCGGTGGGTATGGTTTTTACCAATCGGGGGCGCGCGGACGCTTCCTACGCCTGCGATTCAACAGCGTCCCTATGGATCAACCGGGACGTTATTTCTATCTTCGTGACCGTCAGAGCGGCGATTATTGGTCGGCCTCCTGGCAACCAGTAGGCAAACCGCTTGACCAGTATCATTCCACTTGCCGTCACGGTACGGCATATACCGTTATCGAGTCACACTATTCAGAGATCGCCTCTGAGACAACTTATTTTGTTCCTCTAGGGCAAACCTTTGAATACTGGCGCTTGAAGGTTACCAACGAGGGCGTCAGGCCGCGCCAGATTTCGGTCTTTACCTTTTGCGAATTCACCAACCAGTGGGATACCTTCCAGGATCAGGTCAACTTGCAGTATTCACTTTTCATTATCCGTGGCGAGTTGACGGATGACAGACTGCTACGCATCGCCATCCAGGATAACCTGACCCCGGGGACGGAAGGGTTCTCCCTCCATGATAACGCCCGTCATTGCTGGATGTCGTTGGTAGGCGCCCCGCTGGAGGGTTATGATACCAGCCGCGAGGCTTTCCTGGGGCCATACCGCGTTTATTCCAATCCGTGGGTGGTGGAGCAGGGACAATGTACCAACAGCAACGTTTATGGCGATAACGCATGTGGCAGCCTGCAAACCAGTTTGGACCTCCAGCCCGGCGAGAGTCGGGAGCTATTGGTCATGCTGGGCATTGGCGATGCCCGCAAAACAGGCAAAAGCGCCGTGACCGAATTTGGTTCGCTGGAAAGAACCAGAACAGAACTGCAAAAATTAAAAAATGACTGGCATTCCAATTTGGGCGGTCTGATTGTGGAGGCACCGGACGAAGAGCTTAATCACACGATCAACGTGTGGGGGCTTTATAATTGTTTAATTTCTTTTGCCTGGTCACGCTCTGCCAGCCTGGTTTACAACGGGGAACGCGACGGGCTGGGGTTCCGTGATTCGTTGCAGGATATTCTGGGAGTGGTGACTGCCATCCCAGAAAAATCCAGGGAACGGCTGGAACTGATGCTCACCGCCCAGTTGTCCAATGGTGGAGCGATACCGATCGTAAAGCCATTTGAGCATCGGCCCGGTCACGAAAAAGCACCGACCCCTGAAGAATATCGCTCCGACGACTGCCTTTGGTTCTTCAACGTGCTCCCGGCCAACGTAGGTGAGACCGGCGACCTGGGTTTCTACAATAGGGTCCTGCCATATGCTGATCAAGGTGAGGCGACCGTTTTCGGCCATCTGCGGCGCGCCCTGGAATTCAACCTGGAGCGCACCGGCAAACACGGCCTGCCCTGTGGCCTCGCTGCGGACTGGAACGACTGCCTGCGCCTGGGCTATTTCGGTGAGAGCTTGTTTGTAGCCTTTCAGGTACGTTTGGGACTGACAGTCTATGCAGAAGTAGCTGAACGGATGGGGAAGCCGGACGAAGTGAAATGGGCGCTCGCTCAACGTAATACACTGGATGCCAGCATACAGGCCTGTGCTTGGGATGGCGAATGGTTCATCTGGGCCATAGGTGAGGATGGTACGCTGTATGGCACTAAAGAGTGCAACGAGGGGCAGATATATCTCAACACACAGGTCTGGTCAGTAATCAGTGGGGCAGCCGCACCCGAACAAGCCGCCCGCTGTATGCAAATTGTCCAGGAACGCCTGGCCACGCCCTACGGCCTCATGCTTTCTGCGCCGCCTTTCGTCAAGACGCCGATTGACGTGATGCGCGCCGTGGTCTTCAACCCCGGCATCAAAGAGAATGCCGGCATTTTCAATCACACCCAGGGGTGGGCGGTAATGGCCGAGTGTTTGTTGGGCCATGGCGACCGGGCCTATGAGTATTACCGCGCTTTCATGCCGGCTGCCTACAATACCCGTGCTGAAATCCGACAGAGCGAGCCATACGTGCAGGGACAAACGACCTACTCGATCTATTCTCCTCGCCCTGGCAATACCCGCACACCCTGGCTGACCGGCGCGGCAGCCTGGGCTTATTTCAGCGCCACGCAATACATCCTGGGGCTGCGGCCGGAACTGGACGGACTGCGCATTGACCCGTGCATCCCGTCAGATTGGGAGGGCTTTTCAGCGACGCGCAGGTTCAGGGGGCGAACATTCCGTATTGCCGTCCACAATCCGCAGAATGTTTGCAAGGGTGTCACAAAAATGGTCGTGGATGGGAAGGAAGTGGCGGGGAGCCTAGTACCGTTGGACCTACCCGGCAGTGAACATCGGGTGGATATCTGGCTAGGCAAATAAACAAGGACAGGTATGGACGAGAGTTTGCTCGAAATCCGGGAGTATGATGGTGAGGGGTACAAAGCGTTGGTTGATTACGAGCAATGGCGAGTAGCCATCCTGCGCTACCTGGACGAACTCCAGCCTGACCGGATTGATACGATGGAGCGTCACACTGAGACAGATGAAGTCTTCGTGTTGTTGCGCGGGCAGGGTATATTGCTGATGGGGGGAAATGAAGTGCGGGTGAATGGGATTTACCCACAGTTTATGGAGCATGGCAAAATCTATAACGTCAAATGCAATACCTGGCACACCATTATACTCAACAGGGATACCAGTGTGCTCCTGGTGGAAAACCGCGACACCGGTAGACACAATTCAGAATACACCAGTCTAACAAAGGAACAAAGGCATTCAATCCTGGAGATAGCACAACACATAATTACCTCCGGCAATGGGGTAGTCTCCCTCAAACCTGTATCACCATCATCTTCCTAATGCGGATAAAGAGGATAAATTGTATTTTCTTGTATTCTTAATAAACTACCGCCGCCTTTGGCGACGGTAGTTTATTAAGCGCCATGGCTGCCTCTGTGCCGCCCGGCTCGGGCAGGTTGATTTTCCTGCCCTGGCTTTCCGGAGAGCACGCCCCCGTGCTCGACCACTATGCCCGAGGCGGATACGTCGGCCTGACGATGAGCCATAACAAGGCGCACATGACGCGCGCCGTGATGGAAGGGGTGGCCTATCACACCCGCTGGATCTGCGAGTGGAGAAGACCGGATTCCGCATTGACGGTTTCATCGGCATCGTCGGCGGCTGGAATAGCGAAATCTGAACCCAGATCATTGCCGATTTGACCGGCCGTCCGCTCGCCGTGGTCAAGAACCACCTGAAAGCGGGGGCAGCCGGTGCGGCCTTATTTCGTGAGTTGTGCGGGATAAGGTCCTTTTATTTGCCTATCTGCTCCTATACCTTTCTGGTCCAAGCGCATCCAATTTCAGCTTATCCTCGCTGTTACGGTCAAGATAGAAGAATTTTCAAGTAGAAGGAAACCTAATAGGTGCAGGAAACACGAGGAAATGTGTGAAAATGTGTGATTTTCTCTCCAACTTGGAATCCATCAATAAAGTGTAGGAAAAGCTAGGAAAGTCCTCCTTCGAGTCCCTAGGTGATGACCGAAACTTGCTGTCTTGGAGAGCTGATAGGCTTCTTCGCCGTGACTTAACCAATAAGATCTAGCTTGACTTCAGCGGTTGCACTAATGAGTTGCTTCAGTGGTGACGGAGCGTAGTAGCGGTGTGTTCGATGTAAGCCAGTGCTAGTGGCCATCCCCAATATGCCCGAAGGCTATGGCGAGTAATTCCGGGCATAGCGCCGATACAGATCGCAATACTGGCTGTACCCGTACCCTTCCGGGTGGGTTTCTCGGTACTCCATCCACAACAGGCGCAGGGTCACGTTCCGCTTCTTCAGTTCCCGGTGGACTTCCTCCCAATCCGGCAGGACCCGCACTGCCGGTCGGCCTGCGACCATCTCCGGGAACAACAGCCTATACAGACTGTCTTCGTCCAGCCCCTCCCGTAAGGTGCCGGGACCTTCGGCGGGCAACGGCCATTTCAGCCCCGCTGCTTCGGCGCGTTTCAGGTATTCACTGACCGTACTGTGGGAGATCTGGCAACTGCGCCCGATGGCACGCTTCGACAAACCACAGGCCCATTTCAATCGTAGTGCTTCGCTGATCTTTCGCATGG
Source organism: Anaerolineales bacterium (assembly GCA_022865905.1). GTDB lineage: Bacteria > Chloroflexota > Anaerolineae > Anaerolineales > Villigracilaceae > CG2-30-58-95. The sequence goes on from JALHUM010000359.1 coordinate 11,202, forward strand.
ATAACCTTTCTTGTGACATCGCTACCTCCTGGAATTATTCCAGGTTTAGATTGCCACAATTCGATAGGATTATCCAGTTTTACTTCACCCCCAAATGATTCCGCTTCATGCCGTCCATCGATTCCGCTCACCCGCAAAAAGTGGACGGCATGCTCCGGAATCAGTGGACGACATACTCCGGATTCAGTGGACGGCTTGCTCCGGAATCAGTGGTCGCCTTCGACCGGATTACGCAC
>JALHUM010000038.1 GCA_022865905.1 Anaerolineales bacterium
ACGATGTCCCGCCGCCGCCCCTGGAGATGGACGATCCACGCCACCCGCGTTTCGACCGGCGCTATGCCGCGCTGAAACCGGACGAACTGCCGAAGTGTGAATCATTGAAGGATACGCTGGCGCGCGTCCTGCCGTACTGGCACAGCACCCTGGCTCCGGCGGTTAAATCCGGCCAGCGTGTTCTGGTCGCGGCGCACGGTAACAGCATGCGGGCGATGGTCAAGTATTTGGATAATGTCTCAGATGCGGAAATCCCAGAACTAAATATCCCGACCGGCATCCCGCTGGTTTACGAACTGAGCGCGGACCTGAGATCGGTTACGCACTACTATCTTGGCGACGCGGAGGCCGTCCGCAAGGCGGCCGAGGCTGTCGCCGCGCAAGGCAAGGCGAAGTAAGAACTCATCCGGGAACCCGTTTTCTCGAAGAAAACGGGTTCCCGGTTATTTATTGGAACCCCTGGTCCCTAACCAGGCCACTGCGCCTGCGACCGCCAGCGCAAACAGAATGATTATGGATACGGAAACCATTCCCGTAGAGAGGGGGACGCCAGCTTTGGGTATCGGCGTAGCGGTGACCGGCGTGCTGGTCGGCGTCGTAGTGGCGGTCGAGGTCGGCCAGGAGGTTGGCGTGGGGCGGCGAGTCGGGGTCGAGGTGGGTAACGTGGGGGTGGGAGTAAAAGCCGGGCGGATGGTCAACTGTTGACCGGTGCGGATGACGGAATTGAGCTGCAGGTTGTTTAATTTCAGGAGATCGTCAACGGGAACATCGTAAGCGATGGCTATGACGATCAACGAATCGTTAGGTTGGACAATGTGAATGATCGAGCCGTCCGCGTTTGGCGTATTGGGGATGACGACGTGGGTTGAGGGGATCGTCCCTCTACTGGTAGAAGTGGTGACCGCCGTCCCGCTCGCAGGGGGCGTATAAACGATCGATGCACCGCTTGGCAGGGCAGCGTCGAGTGTGTAATAGCAATAACCCCCCGCACAGGCGATCCCTACCCCAACTTCGGTGAGGTTCGGAGAGAGCATTGTACCCAGGTGAAGATCGTCGCCGGTCCAAGCATTGACCGCGGATTGTGCCGACAAATTTGAACCGGCTTGAATATTTTCAGAGAAGTAACCGCTAACAGGATATCCAGCGGCAAGAGCGCGATCTCTCGGTATCTCCCCGTTTGGTCCATAATGTGTACAAGTGCCGATCGAGGCTTGATATTCCGAGTGTGCCTGCGCCACTGCCATCAAGATCGAGTTAGGTTGATAAGCTGGCAGGCCATAGCTTGCGCGCAGATCATTGACCGCCTGGATCAAATCGTACGCGCTGGAAACCTGTAACGTCTGAGGGAGATTGACCTTTGCCTGCGCGCTCGAGGGTGTTAGGCAAGTTGTAAGGAGTAAAAGAAATAGCATCGAGACAAACGAAGTCAATCTGCGCATACAGGCATTATAACGGCTGATTCAAGTTGTGTAAAATGACATAGTGGACGGCGACATTAATCCCTCTTTTGGCTGACAATACTCACAAATATGCTCCAGACGCCAATCCCAATGCTAGAATATCTGAAGAAGTGTTATGCTTGTGGTAAAAGACTCAATAAAATTCTAAGTAGGGGAAGAGGGGTGTGTGTGGGCAGCGAAGCTGCCCACACACACCTCCGCTCCCCAAGTTACAGAACAAGTGGCTATGAGTGTTATTTCTATAAACCTTACAGGAGGTGTCTATCATGCGAACGAAATCGTTTGATGTCCCTGCCATGTACGGCGATCATCACGTGAGTGATGTTCGCCGTATTTTGCTTGAAACCCCAGGTGTCGAGGATGTCTACGCCAGCAGTGCGTTCCGAGTCGTCGAGGTGACCTACGACGAGAAAAAGGTCAACGATCTGGAACTCCAGACCAAACTGGAGGATGCTGGCTACCTGGGAGAGTGGCAGTTTCACACCGAGTCCGGTAAGGCGGTCGGCACGGACGAGGGCGCGACCGAGTTCATGCGTCACACTGCGGTATTTGAGCAGATCAAGAAGACTGTCAGTTTTTCACAACAGGTAGCTTACCGGGGACGCCCGCTCTGGCCCTGCCCAGGGATGGGTCCAATTAGAAGTATGGACAAGGAGAATTAATCATGGCAACCAAGCGAACTGCCCAACAGCAGAGCTCTGATCCAGCTGCACAGGAGATGTTGATCCGCGCCGAGGAATTGGGCATCGGCACCGCCTTTACACGCGCCGATAACATGGCCCCTTGCAATATCGGCGGCGCGGGGATGTGCTGCAAGCAATGCGGCATGGGCCCCTGCCGCCTGACCAAAGAAGGGCAGGTGGGCGTGTGCGGTGCGACGCTGGATACCATCCAGGCGCGCAACCTGATCCGCGCCATCGCGGCGGGAGTGGCTGCCCACTCGGATCACGGGCGCGACATGGCGTTCACGCTCAAGGCCGTCGCCAACGGCGAGACAGAGGGCTATACCATCCGCGATGTGGCGAAATTGCGCATCGTAGCCTCCAAGTACAACATTCCTGTCGAAAAACGCTCGCCGCAAGAGATCGCGAACGAACTGGCCGACCTGTATATTTCCCAATTTGGGCAGCAGAAGGGCGAGGTCGCGCCGGTCATCCGCGCTCCCAAGAAACGACAACAGCTATGGCGTCAGCTTAAAGTTGTGCCGCGTGGGATTGACCGCGAGGTGGTCGAGGCCTTGCACCGCACCCACATCGGCGACGACCAGGACCCGGAGCACATCCTCCAGCACGCCATCCGCACCGGCCTGGCGGACGGCTGGGGCGGCTCGATGATCGCGACCGACATCTCCGACATCCTTTTTGGCACCCCGGCGCCGATCTTGGGACAGGCGAATTTGGGCGTACTGAAAGACGATATGGTCAACGTGGTCGTGCATGGGCACGAGCCGACCTTGAGCCAGATGATCGTGGCGGCTTCGCAAGACCCGGAGATCATCGAATACGCCAAAGCCGCCGGAGCCAAGGGTGTCCAATTGTCGGGCATCTGCTGCACCGCCAACGAAATCCTCATGCGCCAGGGCATCCCGGCCGCGGGCAACTTTCTGCATCAGGAGCTGGCCATACTGACCGGCTCGGTCGAAGCAATGGTCGTGGACGTGCAGTGCATTATGCAGGCGCTGGTTGGTCTGGCCGCCAACTTCCACACCAAAATCATTACCACCTCGCCCAAGGTACGCATCACGGGTGCCACGCACATCGAATTCGATGAGCATAAGGCTTTGACCATTGCCAAGCAAATCCTGAAAGAGGCGATTGATAACTACAAAAATCGCGGCAAGACTCACATCCCGCAGATACGCGAGGATCTGATCCCCGGCTTCTCGCACGAATATATCAACTACATGCTGGGCGGTTCTTACCGGGCTTCTTTCCGGCCGCTCAACGACGCCATCATGGCCGGGCGCATCCGCGGCGTGGCTGCCATTGTCGGCTGCAACAACCCGCGTTCCAGCCAGGATTACCTGCATAATTACGTCGTCAAGGAGCTGCTCAAGCAGGACGTGCTGATTGTCCAGACAGGTTGTGGCGCGATCTCGAGCGCCAAGCTGGGGCTGATGCTCGGCGAGGCCGGGCTGACCGAGGTCGGCGCAGGCTTGCGCGAGGTGTGCGAAACGGTCGGCATCCCACCCGTGCTGCACATGGGTTCATGCGTGGACAATACCCGCATTTTGACCGTCCTGACCCAGATGGTGGAAGAGGGCGGCCTGGGCGATGACATTGACCAGGTGCCGGCGGTCGGCCTGGCCCCGGAGTGGATGAGCGAAAAGGCGCTGGCAATCGCCGCATACTGCGTGGCCTCGGGCGCGTACGTCATCTTCGGCGGGGCTTCGCCCATCAGCGGAATGCCGGACCGGGTCGCGGATAGTGACAAAGTCCTGCATTACATCAGCCAGGGCTGGGAGAAATTGTATGGAGGCAAGCTGGAGTTCATCGCCGAGCCGGATGAGATGATCAAGGCCACGCTGGCTCACATTGACAAGAAACGCGCTGCGTTGGGTCTCCCGGTCTACGATCCTGCCAAGTTTGGGCGCAGTGGGGATGCCCGTATGTTGGAACTTGAAAAGTTACCATTGGCTGAACGCCGCCAGGCGATATACGGTACGGCAGCAGACTAACGTAGAGGAGAGAAGAAATGTCACGCTACATCGCAACCCGCGCCATGCGTGGCGCAAACGCCCTGGTCACTGAGGCCGAGTTGATGCTCAACAAGGCCCTGGCAGAAAAAGGGCCAGATACCAAGGTCGCTTTCCCGAATACCGCCTATTACATGCCAACCATCCTGGGTATGACCGGTGTGCAGGTGGAAACGCTCAGCCAGTTGAAACCCATTCTCGAACACGCTCGCGGCATGCTGCACCCGATCCCGTCCACGAGCAAATGGACTCCCTACCTGGGCGAGACGCTCGACTCTGGTATGGCGACGTTGTTTGCCGCCGAGACTATCGAGAGCATTCGTTTTGTCTATGGTCAACAGCCCGAGCCGATGTCCGGTTTCAAGCTGGCCGGTGGCACCTCCTTTACCAGTCCAGAAAATGGCGTGAAGGCCGATGAAGTGGATGCATTGACCGGCCATCTTAACGGCCCGATTGACGACATCCGCCTGCGCTCGTGGGGCATCCAGTTGGTGGATGGGCGCATGCCCGGCTTCGCAGCCATCGTCGGCTGCGCCAAATCCAACGAGGTCGCTGTCAAGATTGTACGCGAGCTTCAGAGGCGCAACATCCTGTGCTTCCTCTCCGGCAACGTCAATGGACGCAGCATTATCCATCAGTTGATGGAAGAAGGCGTGGAGCTGGGCTACGATACTTATACGGTGCCCTTCGGCACGGATACGATCAGCGCCATCTACGCCCTGGGCTTCGCCACCCGTTCCGCGCTGACCTTCGGCGGTCTCAAGGGCGGGCAGGCGCGCGAAATCCTGCTCTACAACAAGGACCGCGTTTTTGCCTTCGTGCTGGCCCTCGGCGAAGTTGACGACCTGAAATACGCGGCCGCAGCCGGGGCAATAAACTATGGGTTCCCGGTCATCGCCGATACGATCATTCCTGAGATCCTGCCGACCGGCGTGACGACCTACGAACACGTTGTTTCCATGCCATTCGAGCAGATCGAAGGTAAAGATGACCTCGAGAAAGCCGAGCGCTTGGTGCAGAAATGTATCGAGGTGCGCGGCGTCAAGGTAAAGATCTCCAGCGTGGACGTGCCTGTGCCTTACGGCTCGGCCTTCGAGGGCGAGGTGGTGCGCAAGGCGGACCTGCGCGTCGAGTTCGGCGGCAAGCACAGCCGCTGTTTCGAGTATCTGCAGATGGCAAAGTTGGAAGAGGTCGTGGACGGTAAGATCGAGGTCATCGGCCCAGATTTTTCCAACGTTCCGGCGCAAGGCTCGATGGACGTCGGCATTGTCGCGACAGTGGCCGGCCGGCAGATGCAGAAGGATTTCGAGCCGGTCTTGGAACGCCAGATCCACTATTTTGTCAACGGCGCTTCGGGCATCCAACACGTCGGTCAGCGCGACATTGCCTGGATCCGCGTCTCAAACGCGGCGGCCGACAAAGGCTTCAACCTGGAGCACATCGGCAAGATCCTGCACGCCCGCTTCCACGAGGACTTTGGCGCCATCGTGGATAAGATTTCTGTAACGATCTACACTGATCCTAAGCTAATGAATGAATGGTTGGAGAAGGCTCGCGCCTCGTATGACTATCGCAACAAGCGCCTTGCCGATCTGACCGACAATAAAGTGGACGAATTCTACTCCTGTACCCTGTGCCAGTCCTTTGCGCCCAACCACGTCTGCGTGGTCAGCCCGCAGCGGCTGGGACTGTGCGGTGCGTACAACTGGCTGGACTGCAAGGCCTCCTTCAGCATCAACCCGACCGGTCCGAACCAGCCGATCAGGCTGGGCAAGCAAATGGACCCGGTCAAGGGTTACTGGGAGGGTACGAACGATTACGCCAAGATCGGCTCGCACGGCGTGGTCAACGAGGTCGCCATGTATTCCATCATGGAAAACCCGATGACGGCCTGCGGCTGTTTCGAGTGCATCGTGATGTTGATACCGGAGGCCAACGGCGTAATGGTGTTGAGCCGCGAGGACACGAGTATGACGCCGGCCGGCATGACCTTCAGCACATTGGCTGGCATTGCCGGCGGTGGCTTGCAAACGCCGGGCGTGATGGGCGTGGGCAAGTTCTATCTTATCAGCCCCAAGTTCATCTCAGCCGAAGGCGGTTTCAAGCGCGTCGTCTGGATGAGCAGCGTGCTCAAGGAAACCATGGCCGAGGAATTCAAAGCCGTCGCCGAGCGCGAAGGCGACCCAGAACTGCTGGACAAGATCGCCGACGAGCGCAATGCCACCACGGTGGACGAATTGCTGGCCTGGCTGGAGGCGCACAACCATCCTGCGATGGCGATGGATCCGATGTTCTAACTGAGTACCCTCACCCTTTCCCCTCTCCCACAGGGAGAGGGGTGGGGGTGAGGGGAGTCGAAGATGTTCACCCGCTCTCGCACCCTCGTCCGTGACCTAATGCAGGTAGGCGTGGCAACCGTCCCGCCGGAAACGCAGATAACTGATATTGCCCGCTTGATGCTTGAAAAAAACCTGGAAGCGGTTATAGTATTAGATAAGGATGAAGGTCACGCTCTGGGTGTGGTCGGCCAGGAGGATCTGGTGCAGGCCTATGCAAGAATTGGCTGGGACAGCAGTTCAACTGCTGTCCCAACTGCGGCGGATGTGCTGCGGGAGGGCATCCCGCAGGTCCCCCCGGACATTCCCTTGACGGCCGCAGCCCAGATGATGCGCGATCAAAATGTGCGCACATTTTTCTTGATGCACCACGCCGGAGGCGTCATCTATCCGGCCGCCTCGCTATCGTACCAGCATATTTTGCGTCACCTGGTTGCACAAGACGAGGAAGATTTGCGCGGATTGGGCGTGGAGGCGGAACGGAAAAATCCAATCGAGGCATTCGTCGAGCGCAGAGACGAAGCGAGGCGCAAAGCAGGTTCGAAGCAAGCAAAGTAATGAGGAACGAGAAATGAGAAACAAGGCGTCGCTTATCACTCGTTACTCATCGTTTATAACTCATCACTCCTGAAAGGAGAGGACACTATGCCAATTGAAATCCCCAAAGATAAATGGCCCGGGAAAATTCGCACAGTCACGCTAGGCGCGATGGCTGCCGAAGGGGGCACCCGGGCGAAAACGATCACGGTGGGAGGTGAAGGGACGCTGCCGTTCATGCACTTCGAAATGCCCACGCCCAACCGTCCGGTGATCGCCATCGAGATCAAGGATCACAAACCGGATGACTGGTCGCCGCTGCTGGCGGAGGTCTGGGGCGAGGCCATGACCGATCCGGCCGCCTGGGCCAAGGCCGCCGAAGCCGCCGGCGCGGACCTGATCGTGCTAGCGCTCAGCGTCACCGGCCTGGACGGCAAGCCGACTAAGCCGGAAGCCGCGGTCGCCGCGGTCGAGGCAGTGCTCGGCGCGACCGGCCTGCCGTTGATCGTATTCGGTCCCGGCCAGGCTGAACTGGACAATGAGCTGCTCGTGCCTGTCTCCGAAGCGACCAAGGGCGAACGCCTGGCGCTCGGCATCTGCGAGGACAAGAACTACCGTACCATCGTGGCGACGGCCATGGCCAATGGACACCTGGTCACGGCGCGCACGCCGATGGACGTGAACCTCTCCAAGCAGTTGAACATCCTGATCAGCGACATGGGCATGTCCGGCGACCGTATCATCATGGATCCGACCACCGGCGCGCTCGGCTATGGCATCGAATATGGCTATTCGGTCATGGAGCGGCTGCGCATGGCTGCCCTGCAGGGCGACGCCATGACCCAATCGCCGATGATCGTCACGACCGGCTTCGAATCCTGGAAGACAAAAGAAGCCAAGGTGGGGCAGGGCGTGCCCGTATCGTGGGGTGATTGGAAGGAACGCGCCATCAACTGGGAAACGCTGACCACCGTTGCGCTGCTGGAATCGGGCGCCGCTATTGTCGTCTTACGCCACCCGGAGAGTGTCAAGCGGGTGAAGGCTGCCATCGAGGAGTTGATGGTCGCAGCGTAAAGCGTGAAACGTAAAACGTAATTACGTTTTACGTGACTGCGACAGAGGAGACACAGCTATGGCTCTATCAGGTATTCAAATCTACAAACTGCTTCCGAAGACCAACTGCAAGGAATGTGGTTTCCCAACGTGTTTGGCCTTCGCTATGAAACTGGCGGCCAAGCAGGCTGAACTGTCCGCCTGCCCGTACGTGAGCGAAGAATCGAAGAAACAACTGGCCGATTCGTCCCAGCCGCCCATCCGCCTGATCTCGGTCAAGGTGACCGGATATGAGGTCAGGGCCGGAAACGAGACGGTGATGTTCCGGCACGAAAAGACCTTCTTCAACCGGCCAGGCATTTTCGTAAAAGTAAAGGCCAGCGAAGGGGAAGAGGCGATCAAGGCTAAAGTAGGCGCGGCGGACGCTTTCAAGGTCAACTACGTCGGCATAGACTTGACCGTGGACGGATTCGCGGTCGAGGCCGATGGCGCTGATGCTTCGCCAGGCTCAGCACAAGCTTTTGCTACTGCCGTTAAAGCGGCGCGTGCGGCCACGAAGCGACCCTTGATCCTGGTTGGCAAAGACCCGGCGGCGTTGGGGGCTGGCCTGGGCACACTGAGCGGCGAGAACGCGTTGCTCTACGCGGCAAACAGCGCTAATTGGGAGGCAATGACCGAACTCGCCAAGCAGCATCACGCCTCGCTGGCGGTCAGCGCGGAAAGCCTGGATGCGCTGGCCGACCTGACCGAGAAGGTCAAGGGCAAGGGGTTGGAGGATATCGTGCTCGACCTGAAATCCGCCAAGCTTGGTCCGTACTTGGCGCTCTCTACCCAGGTGCGCCGGCTGGCGCTCAAATCCAACTTCCGGCCTCTCGGTTATCCGGTCATTACCTTTGCCGAAGGTGGGGATGGACGCGACTCGGTTGTCGCCGCGCAGGCCATCGCCAAATACGCCGGTTTCATCGTCCTCGACCGCTTTGCCCCGGAACTGGTCTACCCGCTGCTTGTTCTGCGCCAAAATATCTATACCGACCCGCAGAAACCCATCCAGGTGCAGCCCGCCATCTACGAGATCAACAATCCCAAGCCGGAAAGCCCGGTGCTGGTGACCACGAATTTCAGCATCACCTACTTCTCGGTTGCCAACGAGGTCGAAGGCTCTGGCCTGCCGGCCTGGCTGGTGGTCTGCGATGCGGAAGGGATGAGCGTATTGACCGCCTGGGCGGCCGGCAAATTCGACGCCGAGCGCATTGCCAAGACGATCAAAGGCTTCAATGTTGCCGACAAGGTCAGCAGGAAGCGCGTGGTGATCCCCGGCCATGTGGCCGTCCTATCTGGCGAGTTGGAAGCAGAATTACCCGATTGGGAGATCCGCGTCGGGCCGCGCGAGGCGGTAGATCTGCCAGCGTTCATGAAGCAGGCGTTATAAATTGCGGGTTGCGGGTTAGGAGTTAGGGAGCACCCTTTCTAACACGCAACTCCTAATTCTGAAATGACTGACCATACCGTCACTTTTACATTTGCCGAAACTGGCGCAACTGCGACTGCCCAAGTGCCTACCGGCAGTCTGCTGGTCGAGGCGTTGCACAGGGCCGGTGTGGATATTGGTCAGCCATGCGGCGGGCAGGGACGTTGCGGACGCTGCATCGTCCAGGTGGCCGCGGGTGGGAAGGTGCGCCGGCGCAGCTCCTTGCGCCTTTCTCAGGAAGATATTGCCCAGGGATATGCGCTGGCTTGCCAGTCGGTGGTAGAAGGCGACTTGTATATCACCGTCCCTCCGCAGGAGAAGATCGAACGCCGCTTGACAACGGATCGAATCGCGTCCGAGATTAGAGTGCCGGATGGTTACGAATTTACCTGGTCGCAGACCATCCGGCGCGTCAGCGTGAGCCTCAATCCGCCCAGCATGGACGATCAGGCCGACGACTGGAGCCGGCTGCAGACCGCCCTGCGAACGAAGGCGAATATCGAGCAGATTAATTGCTCGATTGGGCTGCTCAGTCGCATCGGAACGGTCTTGCGCGAATCAGACTGGAACGTGACGGCCATCCTCGATATGGCAACGGGCGAGACCGGGGGGCTGGCCAGATTGATTGATCTGCGACCAGGTATTGGGTCCGAAGAGGAGCCGCTCTGGTCAGCGGCAATTGATATTGGCACTACGACAGTCACAGTCTGGCTGGTGGATTTGGTCACCGGTCAGGTCAAGGCGCAGGTGGCTGAATACAACGGACAGATAGCACGCGGCGAGGATGTGGTTTCTCGCATCATTTTTGCCAGTAAGAATGGCGGCGCAGACGAGCTCCAGCAGCGCGTGGTCAATACCATCAATGGCCTGATCGAGCTGGCCTGCAAACGGGTCAAAGCAAAACCGGAGCAGGTGGTTAAAGCCACCGTAGTCGGCAACAGCACGATGGCGCATCTTTTATTGAAGATCCCCGCCGCCAGCATCCGCCTTTCGCCGTTCATCACGGCCGTCAACCATCCGCCCCTGACCACTACTCGCGAAGTCGGTTTGAATCTCTGCCCCGAGGGAACGGTGGATTGCCTGCCGGGTGTCGCTAGTTACGTGGGCGCGGATATCACGGCGGGTGTACTTTCGAGCGGCGTTTATTTATCCGAAGAGGTGGTGCTGTTCCTAGACGTGGGTACCAACGGTGAGATGGTTTTAGGCAACCGCGACTGGATGGTGACCTGCGCCTGCTCGGCCGGCCCGGCCTTCGAAGGCGCGGGCGTGGTGGACGGGATGCGCGCGACCGAGGGCGCGATCGAAGAAGTTTGGGTCAATAACGAAACCTACGAACCGACTTATCGCGTCATCGGCGGCGGCAAGCCGCGCGGCATCTGTGGCAGCGGCCTGATCTCCCTTCTGGCAGAGATGTTCCTGACCGGCGTTTTGGACAAGGCCGGGAATGTCAATGTGGATTTGAAAACGCGGCGCGTGCGCGAAGGGGATCACGGCGGGGAATACGTCATCGCTTGGGGCGCAGAAACCGAGCACGGCAAGGATATCGTTATCACCCATGTGGATATTGATAACCTGCTGCGCGCCAAGGCCGCCATTTACGCCGGTTTTACCATCCTGGCCGACCAGGTTGGGGTTCCGCTGGAGAGCGTTGCCAAAATGCTGATTGGCGGCTCGTTTGGAAAGTACATCAACGTCGAGAAAGCCGTGCAGATTGGCCTGTTGCCGGATATGCCTTGGGAGCGCTTCGAGTTCTTGGGAAACACCGCCATCCGCGGCTCGTATTACGCTTTGCTGAGCCAGCAGTCGCGTGACCGCGTGGCCGATATTGCCAAGAGGATGACGTACATCGAACTTTCAGCGGATAATACCTTCTATGAGGCTTTTATGTCGGCCATGTTCCTGCCCCATACCGATATGAGCCGTTTCCCAACGGTGGAGGCGGTGTTGCGTAAAACGTGAAACGTGATACGTGAAACGGGTGCACGAAAGGAGCGTTTATGTTGCCAGATCAGATCAAGAATTTCCGCGAAGTTATCACGCTCAAAGATGGCGTCTATGTTCTCCTGCGGCCTTTAGACAAGGATGATCGCAAGCGCCTGGAAGAACTCTTCCATCCGCTTTCAGATGAAGACTTGCGCATCTTCCGCAGTAATGTAAAGGACTCTGAGGTTGTCCAGGCTTGGTGCAAGGATCTGAATTACGATGAGGTTCTGCCGGTCCTGGCGCTGGTCAAAGACCGTGCGGTGGGACTAGGAACCCTACACTTCTCCCATGGGTCGCGGCGTCACATCGGCGAAGTCCGCATTTTCCTTGCCAAGGATTTCCGCCGGCGCGGCCTGGGTATAAAGCTGGTGAGGGCGATGATCGAACTGGCGCGCAAACAAGGATTACATTACTTGATCGGCGAAGTGCTTGCCGACCAGACGAAAGTTATTCGCGCCTTCGAGCAATTGGGCTATAAAGTACAGTGCACGCTGGAAAATTACTTCATGTACCCGGACGGCGATTGCGTCGACATTGTCTTCATGACCTTGACGTTGAAGAAAAAGAACGAAGAGTTCTAACTCAATTTCCAATGGCTTGCCGCTGGAAAAAGGATATTTTTGCCAACCGTTTCGACTGGCAAGCCGGTTGAAACACAATAAGTGAGGAGGTTGCTATGTACATCATTGGAGAGAACATTCATATTCTTGCGGATAAAGTCAAGGAAGCCTTGACCAATAAAGATCGCGAGTTCTTCATGGATTTGGCGGTCAAGCAGGTCGAGGCGGGGGCGAAATGTGTAGATATCAATCTCGGCCCGCGCAAAAAAGACTTTGCCGAAGTGTTTCCGTGGATCATCGAGTCGGTCGAAGCGGTAGTGGACGTGCCGCTTTCGATTGACACGACCAACGTGGACGGCATGGAGGCCGCGCTGAAAACTATCAAGAAAGCCCAGCCCATCCTGAACTCTACTTCGGCTGAGCCTGAGCGCCTCGAAAAAGTGCCGCTGCTGGCGAAGAAGTACGGCGCGAAAATCATCGCCCTGACGATGGGCACTTCGGGCATCCCGGTGGCGGCGGAGGAACGCATCAACATCGCCGTGGGAACGCTTATCCCCCATCTGGCTGAAATTGGATTCAACATGCAAGACCTCATCATTGATCCGCTGGTGCTGACCGTCTCCGGCTGCCAGGAATACTGTCCACAGTTGATCGAGGCTGTACGTATGCTGCCGTTCTCGTGGGACCCAGCCCCGGCGATCTCAGTCGGCCTGTCCAATGTCTCGAACGCGGTTCCGCCGGAGGGCCGCCCGTTGATCAACCGCGTCTACCTGGCGATGCTGATGGGTGTGGGCCTGCAGATGATGATCGCCAACCCGCTCGACCAGAAGCAGAACGATGTCATCAAGTGGATCGAAACGAAGGATACCTCATCGTCGCTGGCGCGTCTCTACAACAAGATCGCGGAACGCACCACTGCCAGCGAGGAACCTCAATATGAAGACTTCGACATGTCCGACCCGGAGCAGGCCGCCATCTGGAAGACGGTGCAGATCCTCTTGAACAAAGTCATCTATGCCGAAAGCTATCTGAATCAGTAATCGGTGGGGGGGTCGAACGGCATCGGTTGCTGGTTATGGTTGGCGAGTTCCCAACCATTATTGACACTCTTTAATCAAGGAGAAACTTATGTCCGAAGAAAAGATGAACGTCGAGCAGCTCCTGGCCAAGGCGACCAAGCCAGCCGCCGATGCCATGCTGCTTCACCCGTTCTATCGCGGAAAGGTCGAAACCGCGCTCAAATGCACCGTACGCGATTTCAACGATTTTGCCATCTGGTACACGCCTGGCGTCGCCGCGCCCTGCAAAGCGATCGCGGCCAACCCGGAGTTGGTGTATGAGTACACCAACAAGTGGAACACCGTGGCCGTGGTCAGCGACGGCACCCGCGTTCTAGGTCTCGGCGACATCGGCCCCAAGGCGGGTTTGCCCGTCATGGAAGGCAAAGCACTGCTCTACAAATACCTGGGCGGGGTGGACGGCGTTGCCATCATGGTTGGCACCAAGGACCCGGACGCGATCATTGACTTGGTGCTGAATCTGCAACCCGGCTGGGGCGGCGTGAACCTGGAGGACATCTCGAACCCGAAATGCTTCTACATCCTCGATACGCTGCGCGAAAAGGCCGAGATCCCCGTCTGGCACGACGACCAGCAAGGCACGGCCACGGTCACACTGGCGGGGCTGATCAATGCTCTCAAGGTCGTTGGCAAGAAGATGAGCGAGGTCAAGATCACCTTCATCGGTACCGGCGCTTCCAACGTGGCTATCTCGCGTCTGATTTTCGGTTGGGGCGCTGATCCTGCCAAGTGCCTTATGGTGGATAGTAAGGGTATATTGGGTAAACATCGCAAAGACCTGGAAATGCGCAAAGCAGAATACGTGGACAAGTGGAAGCTGTGCAACATCACCAATGCCGAAGACCGTGAGGGCGATATTCCAGACGCAATGAAGGGTGCAGAGGTGGTCATCGCCCTGTCCAAGTCTGGACCAGGAGTCATCTTACCCGAATGGGTGAAGGGCATGGCCAAGGATTCCATCCTTTTTGCCTGCGCCAATCCCGTACCCGAGATCTGGCCTTGGGAGGCAAAGGAAGCTGGCGTAGCTGTGATGGCAACGGGGCGCTCTGATTTCCCAAATCAGGTCAACAACTCGCTGGGCTTCCCCGGCATATTCCGCGGCACGCTGGACGTGCGCGCCCGCACCATCACCGACGAGATGTGCTTCGCGGCTGCTCAGGCTTTGGCCGATCACGTTGGCGACAAGCTCGATCACGAACACATCATGCCAACGATGGATGATTGGGAAGTATTTCCACGCGAGGCGGCGGCTGTAGCGATGAAGGCCATTGAGCAAGGTTTAGCTCTCAAGCCGGTTACTTATGAAGAGGAATTCGAAAACGCCACTAAGATCATCCGGCGCTCTCGCCAGTTAACACAGATGATGATGGCGCAAGGTTTCATCCCTGAAGCGCCGGAAGACGTAAAGCCGCCCGAAGTGGATGTGGAAACGGTCAAATCTGCTTATTAACATAAGTAACCATCGAATAACATGAGTAGAAGTGTCGGCTGATGGGATGTTCGTCGAAATGGCGCTCACGGCCATGTCGCAAATGGTCGCCGACCTGGTCAAGCTGGACGAGCGCGGCCGCATCGTCGTAGACTGCGCCAACCGCACGAACGTGCCTGGCATCTTCGCAGCCGGTGATGTCACTGATACTTTTGCCGAGCAGTGCTGGTTGCAGTCGGTGAAGGCGCAAAAGCTGTGTTGAGCGCGTACGAGTACTTGTTGCCGACCCTGTAAAACCATCACGGCGGGTGGCTTGAGCCATCGTGTGGCTTGAGCCATCCGCCCAAGATCAATCGTTGAGGAGGTGTTCTATGCCCGTATTTACTCCTGGACGGCGTTGGCAGCCGCCCTATTATCCTTTTAAGCGTGAGACATTTGGATACCGCCTTCTGGAAACCACGGAGCTCGTTGTAAAGGGGCCGCTTTGGGGTTGCCGGATGTGCGGGAACTGCCTGTTGCAGGAAACGGCGTTCATCTGCCCGATGGAATGTCCCAAAGGCTTACGCAACGGCCCATGCGGCGGTTCCACGAAGGAGCATTGCTATGTGGACGAGACGCGCCCTTGCATCTGGTATCGTATCTATGACCGTGCTTTCAGGATGGGGCGCCAGGAAATGCTTTTGGAAGTCCTCCCACCCTTGGATTGGAGCAAGACCGGTGGAGAGACCTGGGGTGATGTGGCACGCCAGTTGAAGAAAGTTGGAACCGGAAAATTCACCTCTGGTATGTTCTCGCACGACCCGGCGAAGCGCGCCGAGACCTGGAGTTCGGTCTTCCGCCCGGTCCGCCAGCCGGACTGGTGGCAGGGCGATGCCGAATTTCATGCCCCAAAGTTCGCAGAACCGGCCTCGGAACTGGAACGGCGATTGAAGGCGGGCGAGTTTGTGGTCACTTGCGAGGTCGCCCCGCCGATGACCGTTTCCACGAACAAATTAGGCAGTAATATTGATTTGGTCAAGCCCTATGTGACGGCGGTTAATTTCACAGATTGTCCCTCGGCCTCGCCGCGAATGTCCTCGTGGGCATGCAGTGCATTTGCTGTCCAGCGTGGGGCCGAACCAGTCATGCAAATTGCAGCCCGCGACCGCACTCGCGTCGGCTTACAGGCCGAGGTGCTCGGTTCAAATGCTTTGGGCGTGCGCAATATTTTGTGCCTTTCCGGCGATAGCATGAAGCTGGCTCCCGAGCCGCGCGGTCGCATGGATATTGTTGACCTAGACGCGGTGCAAATGCTATGGGTCCTGCGGCGCATGCGTGATGAAGGCAAGTACCTGGATGGCCGGGATATGAAATTTCCACCCAAATTTTTCCTGGGATCTGCCGCTTCTCCGCTAACTTCTGAGCCAAAATTCCAGGCCCTGCGTGAGCATAAGAAATACAATGCCGGTGCGCAGTTCTTCCAGACCAACCTGGTCTACGACGCCGACCGGCTGGATGACTGGCTCAACGAAATGGCCAAGCGTGATATTTTAGGGAAAGTTTACATCCTGATCGGTGTCACTCCGCTTAAGAGCTTCAAAGTCGCCAAGTATATGAATGAAGAAGTACCGGGTGTGACAGTTCCGGATGTGTTGTTGAAACGGATGGAAGCTGCCGGCGACGGCGCGGCCGAGGAAGGCGTGAAAATCACGCTGGAATTGATCGAGAAGATCAAGACCAAGCAGGGTGTGAACGGTTTCCACATCATGGCGGTCGGCTGGGAGGAAATCGTGCCGCGCATCGTGACCGAGGCCGGCCTGCTGCCCAAGGGGTTTGTCCCACCCGCGCCGAAAGAAACTGCTCCGGCGAAGGCCTGAACCTGTGTTATGGTAGTGTCCGGAAGACACCCGGTGCTCTTCACGGCATTGGGTGTCTATGTTATATATCATGCCTGATGTGGTTTGATTGAAAGGCAAATGACTTGAAATGACCCCCACACGAACTCCCTCTCTTCGCTCCGTCGTGCTTGCCGAAACCGGCCAGGATTTACGTCGCTGCCAGGGCTGCCTGGATTGTGACGCGATTCCCGCCGAAGATACGGATATTTCGCTGGGAAGCCTGATCCAGTTGGCATTGCTGAATGACGAAGCAATATTGACCAGCTGTACGTTATGGAGTGAAACCGTTCTGGATTTTGCGCATTTTCGTGTGCAAAGAATCTTAACCTGGAACAGATTTTGTTGTCCCTTCGGCACGAGGCCGTCAGGAGAGGTGTGAGAGAGTATAGCTACTCTCGTTGAGGTAATCGTTTGTATGTCGCAAGAATTGAGAATAGATGCTTTACTTCCACAGGAAATGGCTACGCGCGCTGAATATGTTGGCGTGCGCAAAGCAGAAGCGCCTGCATTAACCCTGTTTGCCTTGTCTATCATGGCTGGCGCGTTCATAGCTCTTGGTGCGGTCTTCGCAACCACTATTTGGGCAGGTACGGCTACCGATTGGCCTTATGGCGTTTCGCGTCTGCTCGGTGGATTAGTATTTTGCCTGGGCTTGATCCTGGTTGTCGTCGGTGGGGCGGAGTTGTTTACAGGTAACAATCTTATCGTCATGGCCTGGGCGTCCGGAAAAGTCAGCACGCGAGCATTGCTCCGCAACTGGGGCATTGTTTACGTCGGCAATTTCATCGGTTCGTTTGGCACGGCAGTGTTGGTCTTCCTGGGTTGGCAGTATACGGCTGGTGGTGGGGCGGTGGGGGAGATGGCTTTAAAAATAGCTGTGGGGAAAGTGAACCTGGGGTTTGTCCAGGCTCTGGCGCTCGGCGTGTTGTGCAATTTGCTGGTTTGTCTGGCCGTCTGGCTAACCTTCAGCGCACGCAGTGTCGTGGATAAGATTTCCGCGATCATTTTCCCGATCGCGGCGTTTGTCGCGGCTGGTTTTGAGCACAGCGTCGCCAATATGTACTTCGTTCCATTCGGCCTGATCATCAAGGCTTTCGATCCGGGATTTGTTGCCACGGCTGCCGAGCATGGGATAGAGCTTTCGAAATTGACCTGGAGCGCATTTCTCGTCAGGAACCTGATCCCGGTCACAATCGGGAATATCATTGGCGGTGCCTTGTTGGTGGCTGCCGTCTATTGGTCAATTTTCTTGCGCCGCAAAGAAAAGTGATCGAAAAGGATACCACTATGAAAGCATACGTTTTGATTAGCATTCGTACTGGCGAAGTCCGTGATGTAGTTCGCCAGTTGAAAAAAATTGAACAGGTCAAAGAGGCCAACATGACCTTTGGCCCCTACGATGCAGTTGCCATTGTCGAATCGAAGGATGTTAATGATTTGGGCCGTACCCTGGCAACCGTCATTCAGCCCATCCCTGGCATCCTTGAAACGCTGACTTGCCTGGCTGTGGAAATCTAGATCGTATGGCGGATTCGCACCAACAATTAACCGGGCGCGTCGATGAGTTGCGCCTCGCGCTGCTTGAAAAGGAAAATCCGCATAACCTGGCGTGTCTTAGCGGGGTAGAATTTCATGGAGCAGGGACAGGTGGATTCAGCCTGCCCCTTTTTGGTCGAACAGTAAACGTCTCGTATCCGGACCTCGTGGCCTGTGACATCCAAACCGGCTTATCCCTGCCCGTGGCGACTAAAGCGCTCCTGCTCTATTACCTGATTACCGCGGATGGGACTCCGCCTGAAGGTCGCTGGATTGGCTTTGCCGAGTTACCGGATGGTCGTTTTTATAATCAGGCATTCCAGGGCTATACTGGACAGGAGCTGGCGCGGCGTTTTGGCAATGATCTTACCGCCTTCGAGTGGGCCGCAAGCAAACTGGATGGGATGAAACTGGGTTACGGCGACGCAGCCTTTGCCTTTCATATCCTTCCGCGCGTCGTGCTGGCCGTTGTTTACCATCTTGGCGAAGAGGATTTCCCGCCCACCTGTCAGATTCTGTTCGACGCCTCGGCCAGCCACTACCTGCCGACTGACGTGTGCGCCATCCTTGGCAGCATGTTGACGCGGAAATTGCTCGTTTGATGTCATTATGTGGTTATCTATGCAAAAAGAACCCTACTTCACGTCCGAAACCATCCATGCCAAAGCGCAAAGCATGTTGGCTTCAGTCAGCGAATTTCGGCGCAGGCACGAAAACATCCGCTTTCATCCCGAGCGCGCTGCGCTGCTGGTGCTGGATATGCAAGATTATTTCCTGCGCGCAGACTCCCACGCCTTTATCCCCAGCGCGCCAGCCATACTGCCCGGTCTCCAATCGCTTATAAAGGTTTTTAATGCCTATGAAAGGCCTGTTATTTATACGCGCCATGTCAACACGCCCGAAGACGCTGTCCTGATGGAGAAATGGTGGCACGAGCTGGTCCGCCCGGACGCGGTAGGGAGCAAGATCGCTACCGGATTGGATGTCTCGAGGGGCAAGATCGTGCGCAAGAGCCAGTACGACGCTTTTCACGAAACTTCCCTCGAAGCCGACTTGCGAGCCGGTGGGGTGGGGGAGGTGGTTATCACTGGCGTCATGGCCCATCTGTGCTGTGAGACCACGGCGCGCTCGGCTTTTACACATGGTTTCGAAGTATTCTTTACCATTGACGGTACCGCGACCTATACGGAAGCCTTTCATCTCGCGACGCTGCTCAATCTTTCGCACGGCTTTGCCATGCCGGTTCTATGCGAAGAAATTTTCGAGGCCTTCGAAGATGTTGAAATTTAGTAAATTGCGCATAGCCAATAACACATACTAACAAATACTTAAATAAACAATAATAAATGAAAAATACCAACATTCTAATTATTGGATCTGGGCCAGCTGGGCTTACCGCCGCTATCCAACTCAAACGCTTCGGTCTCACGTCCGTTCTTTTTGAAAAAGACAGAGTGGGTGGTTTGCTACGCAATGCCAACCTAGTCGAAAACTACCCTGGTTTTCCCAACGGGATCCCCGGCCCAAAGTTGATCGCATTGTTCGAAAAGCAAATGCGAAATATCGACGTCAAGGTGACTTATGGGGAAGTGGTCAAGCTGGATTTTGTAGATGACTGGTTCACTGTTGAGGTAGGGCGGGTTTCCATACCTGCTACCCAAGAGCGGACAAGATACCTGACCTGTGTTACCGCGCCAGTTCCGCTCCAACCATATCATTATGTCATCATCGCCACTGGCACCAAACCAAAGGCCATTCCCATCGAAATCCCACCGCAGCTGCGTAAAAGGGTTTTTAGCGAAGTTTATCCATTGTTTGAGGCGCGTTATAAACAAGTAGTTGTCATAGGCGCCGGGGACGCGGCGTTCGACTACGCATTGAATCTGGCAAAGAAGAATGCTGTCACCATCCTGAATCGCGGCAGTGACGCCAGTTGTTTGCCATTACTCTGGGAACGGGCGCAGGAAACGCGTCGGATCACATATATGGCGGAGACCACCATCAGCGGGGTGGATGCCGACGAAACGGGCGACCGGCTCGTGGTCGAGTGCGTGACGAACGATCCAACTGGTCACTGTTCACTGGTCACTGATTACTTGCTCTTTGCCATTGGACGCGAACCACAGACAGATTTCCTGTCTGAACATGTCAAAATGCAGGCGCCCGCGCTCATCGAAAGTGGTAAACTCTATTTTGTTGGCGATGTCCACAACAGCCCGTTCCGCCAGACAGCGATTGCCGTTGGGGATGGCCTGCGAGCCGCCATGCAAATTTACGAAAAAGTCAGAGGAAATGGTTCATGAAGGTGTTCGCTGTAACCGGGACATCCGAGATCGCCACCGTCTACATGGCCGATATGGGCCAGGGGCGGCTGATCGAGTTCGTCGAGGCGCTGCAGCCGCCCTACAGCCGCGACGAACGCTGGATCATGATGGTGTCCACGTTGTTCGGCTGCCCGGTGAAGTGCGCGATCTGCGACGCGGGCGGGCAGTACCAGGGCAAGCTGTCGGCCGAGGAAATCCTGGCGCAGATTGACCATATGGTGCGCCGCTGGTACTCCGATGGACGCGTGCCCGCCTCGAAGTTCAAAATCCAATTCGCGCGCATGGGCGAGCCAGCCCTGAACATGGCCGTGCTGGATGCGCTAGAGGAACTGCCGCGCCACTACGACGCGCCGGGGCTGATGCCGTCCATCTCGACGATAGCCCCGCATGGCAGGGAGGCTTTTTTCGAGCGGCTGATAGAGGTCAAGGACCGGCTGTATGCAAACGGACGCTTCCAATTCCAGTTCTCGATCCACACCACCGACACGGTAGTGCGCGATCAACTGATCCCAGTGCGCAAATGGGACTTCGACCAGATGGCCGCTTACGGCGAGAAATTTCTCCGTCCCGGCGACCGTAAGATCACCCTCAACTTTGCCCTGGCGAAGGGGATGCCTGTTGAACCGGATGTCCTTTTAAGATATTTCGATCCGGCGCACTACCTGATAAAGATCACCCCCATCAACCCAACCTGCCAGGCGATCAAGAATGGGTTGGTTTCGTATATTGACCCAAAACAACCCGAAAGCCGGAATGGCGTGGCGCATTTGCTGGTCGAGGCTGGTTACGAGGTAATCGTCAGCGTGGGCGAGGTGGTAGAGAACCAGATCGGCAGCAACTGCGGCCAATATGTGTTGAACTATCTCGAAAGCCGAACATCGGTAAAAGATGGGTATACTTATCAGGTGAAGAGCGTGTAATAAACCACAGAGAACACGGAGAGCACGGAGAAAGAAACAAAGAAAGAAACAAATATTCCCCGTGGTCTCTGTGCTCTTGGTGGTGAAACAAAGGCGATAATGAAACTGGCGATTACCGGTAAAGGCGGCGTTGGCAAGACAACTCTGACTGCGCTGTTGGCCCAGGTCTACGCGGACGCGGGCCGCGACGTTCTGGCCGTGGACGCAGATCCCTCGCCGTGCCTGGCGGGGGCTTTGGGCTTCCCGGATGATTTGCGCGCCCAACTGCATCCCATCGCTGAGATGGATGAACTCATCGAGGAGCGCACCGGCGCCAAGCCCGGCACGGTGGGCGGATTCTTCACCCTCAACCCGCGCGTAGATGATATCCCGGAGCGATTCAGCGTGGTATATCGCGGCGTTCGCCTGCTGGAAATGGGCAGCGTGGACATGGGCGGCTCCGGCTGCATCTGCCCTGAATCCGCCATGCTCAAGACTCTTTTCACGCACCTGCTCTTCCGTAAGGATGACGTTCTGCTGCTCGACATGTATGCTGGCGTGGAGCACCTCGGCCGCGCCACTGTGGATTTCGTGGACGCCATGCTGGTGGTGGTCGAACCGACGCGTCGCAGCCTGGGCACCGCCGCGCAGATCAAGAAACTGGCGAATGACATTGGTTTGACGAAATTGTGGCTGGTAGGGAATAAAGTGAGAAATGATGATGAAGCCAAATTCTTGGGAACCGAGACGCCCGGACTACCGGTGCTGGGCTTTCTACCAGCCGATTTGAAGGTGCAGGAGGCGGATAGGCTTGGGATACCAGTGTATGATCATGTTCTGTCGCTGAAAGAGGCGGTGGGAAAGATGGCAGAAATTATAGTAAGGGGCACGAAATAAATCCACTACAAAGTCACAGAGTTCACGAAGATTTCTCTTTATGGTCACGAAGAAGACTCTGTGTACTTTGTGCCTTTGTGGTGAGATGAATAGGAGATTTTATTGTTATGACAACCACCATCGCACTTGCAGGTAAAGGCGGTGTGGGCAAGACCACCGTCGCTGGAATGGTCATCAAGTATCTGGCGCAGAATCAAACCGGCAGTATCCTAGCCATTGACGCGGACCCATCGAGCAATCTCAACATGGTGCTCGGCCTCGACCTGGAATGGACGGTTGGCGACATCCGCGAGGATATGCTCCAGCAGGTCAAATCGTCGCTGGTGCAGGGCGGCGCGGCGATGGGGTCGCTGCCCGGAGGCGTGAACAAGCGCGATTATCTGGAATACCACATCCGCTCGTCACTGGCAGAGGGAAGCCGCTTCGACTTGATCGCCATGGGGAGAGGCGAAGGGACGGGCTGTTATTGCGCGGTCAACCACAATTTACGCGAGGTAGTGGATGGTCTCAGCCGCCATTACGAATACGTGGTGATTGACAACGAGGCCGGGATGGAGCACCTCTCCCGCCGGACGACGCGGGATGTGCAGCACCTGCTCATTGTCAGCGACCCGACTCAGCGCGGCCTGGTCGCCGCGCAGCGGATTGCAGACATGAGCCAGGAACTCGATATCCACATCGAAAAATCCTATCTCATCCTGAACCGGCTGAACGGCGACACGCCTGCTGAATTGAGGGCATTTATTGACAAAGTAGGCATCCCGCTGCTGGGTGTCATCCCTGCCAACAGCGAATTGACTTCTTTTGAATTCTCCGGCAAGCCACTGGTGGATCTTGGCGATGAGTCGCCCGTTTATCAATCTGTAGCTGGGATGCTGCAAAAAATCTTGTGAAAGGTGTCATTGCGAGGAGCGACACTTGCACTTGCTGTAGGTGCAGGTGGGCGACGAAGCAATCCCCTCGTGACATGGAGATTGATCCGCTCCCGATGGTCGCTCGCAATGACAAATTGATGAATGGACATCCTTTTCATCACCCACTTCTTCAACGGCTTTCTGATGATTGCCATGCCCATCGGGCTGGCCATCTACCTGACGCGCAAATTCAATCTGGGCTGGCAGCTGTTCTGGAGTGGTGGGGCGACGTTCATTCTTTCGCAGATCGGTCACATTCCTTTCAATTGGGCGGCGACTGTCATCCTCAACCGCACACCGCTGGTGAACTGGTCACAGGATGCCCAACGGGTCTTCAATATCATCTTCCTCGGCCTGAGCGCCGGGCTGTTCGAGGAATTCTTCCGCTACGGCATGTACCGCTGGTGGGCCAGGGACGCCCGCTCGTGGGGCCGGGGTCTGTTGGCCGGCGCGGGTCATGGAGGGTTCGAGGCAATCATCCTGGGGGGGCTGGTGCTGTACGCCTTTATCCAGATGGCCATTGCCCGCAGCGCGGATCTATCCACGCTCGTGCCTGCCGAACAACTGGCGCAGGCGCAGCAGCAGGTTCAGACATATTGGTCGCTGCCCTGGCACTACACCCTGCTCGGCGCGGTGGAACGCCTGTTCGCCATTCCTGTTCATCTCATGCTTTCGCTGCTGGTGATGCAGACCTTCGCCCGCAGGCAAGGATGGTGGGTCTGGCTGGCTGTCGCCGCACATGCAGCCTGGGATGGCGCGCTGGTGTACCTGGCAAGTATGGGACTTTCAGCTTATGCGATTGAAGGCGCGGCCGGCTTGGTCGCGGTTATCGCTGTCGTTGTCATCTTCCTCCTGCGCCAGCCGGAGCCACTGTGCGGAGCCGAAGTGCCTGACCTCGCACCTGCTCCGGCGTCCGTGACGGGGTTTACGCCCAAGCCGGTCGAGGAGACGCCAGAGAATCTGGATAAAACTCGTTACCAGTAGGGCGGGTTTCTTACCCGTCGATGGCGGCGGGAATGGAATCCCGCCCTACATTACACAAGGAGCGGAGATTCCCGCCAATGGAGGCGGGATTGGGATCCCGCTACATTTAGCAAAAGGCACAATGATTCACACAGAAAACCTGACCAAAAAATTTGGCACAATTATGGCGGTGGAAGGCCTCAGCCTGGACGTGCGCGAGGGCGAGGTGTTCGGCTGCCTCGGTCCGAACGGCGCCGGGAAGACCACCACCGTGCGCATGTTGACCAGTCTCATCGGGCCGACCGACGGCTCGGCGACGGTCAACGGCTTTGTCCTCGGCAAGCAGGATACCGACATCCGCCGCACGGTGGGCGTGCTGACCGAGACGCCTGGCATGTACGATAACCTGTCCGCCGAATACAACATGCAGATTTTCGCTGAACTGTACGAGGTACAGGATGTCAAGGGGCAGGTCGAGAAAGACCTGCGCTTGCTCGGCCTGTGGGAGCGGCGCTTCGACTCCGCCGGGACATTCTCGAAGGGCATGAAACAGAAGCTGGCAATCGCACGCGCCTTGCTTCACGAGCCGCGCATCCTCTTCCTGGACGAGCCGACCGCCGGGCTGGACCCGGAGGCGTCCCACCTCGTGCGCGAGTTCATCGCTGAACTCAAGAAGGAAGGGAGAACGATTTTCATTTGCACTCACAACCTGGACGAGGCCGACCGCCTGTGCGACCGCGTCGGCGTGTTCAAGACCCGTATGCTGGTGGTAGACACCCCCGCCAACTTGCGCGCATCCGTTTTCGGACGGAAAGTAGTCTTCCACTTGCGCGCCGCGGACGAGGGTCTGGCAGGTGCCGTGCGGAAGTTGCTGTTTGTGCGCGAGGTCAAGGTCGTCGAGAATAAGCTGCTCGTCAACCTGGACGATCCCGAAGTCCATAACCCGGATATTATCCGCACATTGATCGGCGCGGGCGCGGACCTCCAGTTCGTCGGTGAGTTGCGGCATTCACTTGAAGAGGTTTATTTGCAGTTGGTGAAGGCAGCTTAGATTTCGCTCAAGCCGCAATCCTCGGCGGCGCCCCCTTCGGGGATGCTTCGCGAAGGACGCCTCCGGGAGCTGCAGTTGGGAGTAAATATGAATAAGATCAAAACCATCATTCGCAAAGAATGGGCCGAAGTGTTCAAGAACCGCATGGTCATCTTCACAGTGGCTTTCCTGCCATTGCTGATGACGGCCCTCCCACTGGGCATCATCTTCGCCACCCGGGACGCCTCTACGGGAACGGGGGAAGCGATTGACAGTCAGTTGCCCTCCGAGATGACCCAATCCATGTGCCCGCAAGGCCTGAACGGCGCGGAATGCTTCCAGGTGTTCATGATCAGCGAATTCATGATGCTGTTCATGATCGTGCCGGTGGCCATCCCGGTAACGATCGCGGCCTATTCCATCGTGGGCGAGAAGACCACTCGCAGCCTGGAGCCGCTCCTGGCGACGCCCATCACCACGGTGGAGCTGCTGATCGGCAAGTGCCTGGCAGCCGTCATCCCGGCCGTCCTGGCAACCTATGCCGCGTTTGGGATATTCGCGCTCGGCTCGTGGCTCATCGTGGCGAACAAGATGCTCTTGATGGCGCTGCTGGATGCCCGCTGGCTGATCGCCATTTTCATTGTCGGGCCGTTGCTGGCAGTGATGGCGGTGGCATTTTCCCTGATGATCTCCTCACGCGTCAGCGACCCGCGCGTGGCGGAACAGGTCTCGATGGTTATCATCGTGCCGGTGCTGGCCGGGTTCTTCGGTCAGATGGCTGGGCTATTCGTCCTGAACAAGCAGGTGATTTCGGTCGTTGCGGTCGTCATGCTGGCGCTGGACGCGCTGCTGGTCTATCTGGCGACGCGCCTCTTCCAGCGCGAGTCCATTCTTACGCGGTGGAAGTAAACATTCACGTGTCAAAGCGAGCCATCCTGCCTGCGCCAGTGCCGCCCTGGCCTGGCCGCCAGGACAGGCAGGCACAGGTGAGCGGAGCGTTCTTCAGCGTAGTCGAAGGATGGCGAAGCAGTCTCCTCGAAACAGGGGACTGTTTCCCTGGCCTAGCCCGCCACCTGTGCCTGCGTCAGGTGCAGGCAGGGCAGGCGGCGAAAAGCGCCTCGCAATGACACATGAAAGGAAGTGGCGTGATGAAATTTAGAATTGCTCTATTGTTTGCCCTGATCCTCAGCATGCTCGCCGCGAACACAGCTCTCGCTCAGACCGAGGAACTGACCCTCTCCTTCTCGCGCGACTTTGGCTACTCCTCCGGCACCGGCGACATCCAGGGTACGTTTTCGATGAAAGTCAGCGGCCCGGACGACCTGGTGCGGGTGGAGTTTTACATTGACGAGACAAAAATTGTCGAGGACGCCGAAGCGCCATTCAGATTACAGTTCATCACAGATAATTATCCCCTCGGCCTGCATGAGATGTATGCCATCGGCTACACGGCGGATGGGCGTGAATATCGCTCCCGAGTGGTAACGGCCAACTTCGTCAGCGCTGACGAGGGCTGGCAGGCTGCTGGCAAGATTGCCATTCCGCTGATTGTGGTAGTCTTCGGCGCAATCCTTTTATCGGTTGCTGTTCCAATGCTGATTGGGCGCGGCAAACGCGATGAACTGCCGCTCGGCGCGGAGCGCAAATATGGCTTGCGTGGCGGCAGTATCTGCCCGAAGTGCAAGCGTCCTTTTGCGCTGCCTTTATTCAGCATGAATCTGGGGTTCTCCAAATTGGCCCGTTGTCCGTATTGCAGAAAGATGAACGCGGTGCGCGTCCAGCCGCTGGTGAAATTGCGAGAGGCCGAGCGGGCAGAGTTGGAACAGGCCGAGGGACAAGTGCCAGAAATTTCGGAAGAAGAAAAACTCAAGAAAGAATTGGACGACTCGAAGTATCAGGGAATGTAGAGAGCAAGCGCCCGGTTCCTTGAAGGGACCTGGGACTTCGTCTAACAGGCTTGTTCCAGAATTCCCACCAACTCTTGCTCGGTCAGCTCGACCGGATTTCCTTTCATACTACTCGACTTCTTGGCCGCTTCGAGGATGGCTGGATAAGCGTCGGCGGTCAGACTATATTCTGACAAGGGGGGAATGCTCACCGCACGGATCAGATGATGCACCCACTTGATCCCATCCTCGGCTCTTGCCAGGGCATTCTCGGTCAGGATGTGCGCAATTTCGGCGTAACGCTCCAGTACGGGGGCATCAGGCAGGCGCGACTTCAGCGCGCGTACATTCCCTTCCATCACGAACGGTAATAACCGGGCGCAGACCGCCCCGTGCGGCGCGGGAAACATCCCACCGATTACACTCGCAAACCCATGCACAGCCCCCAGCCGGGCATTGGTCAACGCCATCCCACTAAACAGGCTGGCCACTGACATATCCTGGCGCGCATCTTTATCCTCTCCTTCCTGATAAGCGCGGGACAGGCTGCGCGCCACGCAGCGCATCCCTTCGCGGCAGACAGCATCCGTCATCGGGTTGGCGGCGTTTGAGACGAAAGGCTCGATGAGCTGAGTCAACGCGTCCAGGCCAGTAGTCGCCGTTACGGAGGGCGGCAAGGAATAAGTCAGTTCCGGGTCAACGATTGCCAGCCGTGGCAGCAGAAAGGGGCTGCGCAGGCTGACCTTGATCTTGCGCTCCGGCACAGCGATCACGGCGTTGCGCGTCACTTCGGTGCCGGTGCCTGCGGTGGTCGGAATAGCGATGTAGGGTGCTGACGGCTGTTCTAGCGGCTTGCCCTGGCCGATGACTTCCAGGTACTCGAAGATGTCGCCTAGATTGGTCAGCAGCGCAGCAATCGCCTTGCCGGCATCCAGTGCGCTCCCGCCGCCGATGCCGATGACCAAGTCGCAGCCGCCCTCACGCGCTATCCGCAGACCCTCCAGTACGGTCGCAACAGTTGGCTCGCCGGTGATGGGATAGGGGAGGGCTTCCACGCCAGCGGCGCGCAATTGTTCGCGCAACTGCGCGGTGCGTTCGAGAGATCCCACCACCAGGGCGCAGCGGCCAAACGCCTGGGCTGCCGGGGCTAATTCGGCGCATGCCCCCGGTCCGAAAATGATGCGGTTGGCAGTCGCAAACTCGAAGAGCACGCTACCAATCCTCCTCATCCGGGAAAACGTTGGTGTAAATCGTGCGCGTG
>JALHUM010000039.1 GCA_022865905.1 Anaerolineales bacterium
ACTGGGGTCCTTCTTCAGTTTATGGCGGAGGGGAACAAGTCTTGTTCCGCGAGCATCTGGATATCAAGGACTATGAGCAGAAGGCGTGCGAATGGAACCCCGAATTTTTCGACGCCAGTCAATGGGCCGATATCGCCCGACCCGCTGACCTGTTCGGGCTGCATGGGCCGATCATTTTCGTAAATTGTAATCTGGTTGGGATCCACGCCAACCGGCTCGCCGATCGCGTCCGTCACCGAGACGTACACGGTCACCTGGGGAAATTTGGAATTGTCCACCTGGGTGATGCGGATTTGCAGCCCTTCGACCTGGCTCACCTGTGTCTGCCCTGTCACGTCCGAGCTAGGACGGGACGGGATCCTGGACTGGTCGTCAAGGCAGGCTGGCGCAGACAGGGCAGGCCCTTCGGCCTGACTCAAAGCGAGGCTCTCGCCCTGGGCAGGTGCTACTTGGAGCGGCAACAGCACTGCGAGCAGGATCACGGCCATGGAAAGGCCACGCTTTGACCATCCAGCAAGTGTATCCATCGCTACCTCTTTTCGTGGTATACCATCTCGGAATTGCCCATGCGAATCACGTTATTATTGGCAAGTTGAATACGCTCAATGCGCCTGTTGTTGACGAAAGTGCCTGAGAGGCTCAAATCCTTGAGCATGAAGTGCGCGCCGTCTCCGGTCAGCATGGCGTGTTGCGGTGCGATATCCGGATCGGGCAGCACGATCTCGGATTTGAGCGGGCTGCTACCAATGGCCACTGCCGGGCCTTTGGCACGCATGAACTTATCTAGAATAAACTCGGTGCCCTTGAGCTTGCCCGATCTCACCTCCAGCCAGGCGCGCGAGAGCAGCACCACGATCAGCGAGATGAACGCGCCAACCGAGGCGCCCAACAGCACCAGCCCAACCACTTTGCCAAGCAGAGGGTCTTGCAGCCAGCGGCGGGAGGCTTCGAGCAAGGCGCCCCCGACTGCGCCGCCCAGCAGGCCGCCGAGCATGCCCTTCCAGACCTGACTCCTACCGACCAGCCCTTCGGCCAGGCCGATCAACAGACCGAACAAGCTCCACCCCAGAACGCGTCCGAAAACGCCCGCGCCGACGGACTGGAATAACCATTCGCTCAATGGCAGGCCAATAGCGCCAGCCACCAGGCCCAGCAGCCCACTGAACAGCCCGGATTTGGTCGCCTGAACGGGATTGCGGGTTAGCATCCCTTCTGTGAGGCCGATCAGCAAGCCGATGCTTAGTCCTACTAAAGCACCGACAATGGCCTCGCCAAGATAAATATTTGAGGCAAACGATAAGCCAAGCAGGTTGCTGATCTGCCAGCCGACCAACCCGCCGATCGCGCCAAGCACGGCATAGTAGTAAGATCGCATTCGTCTATTCATTCGCATCCATCTCCTCTTCACTCGCATTTGCGATTGGCTGCAAGTTACGCCAGTGGACCACGCTCCGCCCTACATTGCCATTCAACTCGTAGAAGCCGGAGTACTGGCTGGGATCGAGTTCATCATCGGCCTGACGGATAAAGAAACCGCCAGTCGCCGAGTGCGGCTCAACCACGAGCGCTACCTGCCACACTTCGGGAAAGAAGTGGTGATGTAGCCAGGTGTCGTAATAGGAGAGGAACACACCTAAATGGGGGTGGGTGTGGTACCAACCCACGATCCTTTTATATGGGAAGTGCTCCTCAATCTTTGCATGAAGATCCACCAGGCTTTCCTGGGTGAACGTCAGGTAGACGCTGCCCTGCCGCGTGTAGCGGGCGGGCAGCGCTCTTTCCACAACGATAAACTGCGCATCACTATCTGCATCCGCATACCACTGACCGACCAGGATCCCGCCGACCTCGTATTCTGGCTCGCTGGCTGCATGGACGCATACCCGAACATAGGCGCTCTGCGTGACGAAGACCGAAAGGGCCGGATGGGCTTCTCTATCTTCAAAGGGCGAGTACCAGCGTCGCGCACGCTCCACAGGCAGGGGCTCTATTTGGGGATCAAACTTTTCAGGCGGTAAGATGCGAATGCGGGAGTCAGACATCATCATGCTTACATTTTGGGGATTCGTGCCGATTCCTCACCCCTCCCCTGTCTCAGAAAGAAAGAGGGGAGGGGTGAGGATAAGCAGGGGTCAACCGGCTGTTACATCAGCAGTCATCATCAACCGGTCACCCTCAGGTACGCCGGCCTGCAACAGGGTCTCATCCTCGCTTAGCTCACGTCCCAGCGCTTTGCTATCCAGCCGGTAGGACATTGGACGCCCATCCGGACCGGTCACGGGGAGTTCGAGCGAGGTGGTCAACTCCGGGAGCAATTCTTTCACCGGAATGTCGTTGGGCACCTCGGCAGTACGGCTGCCTCCCGAAGGCAGCACGACAGTAACGGGTAAATCGGACATGGTTTTATCTCCTTTCTTCGAATGGTCTGGCTGGTGGCCAGACGATTGAGATGGTACCTGCACGTGCAGAGGAGGTTGTCATTTAATGCGGATCTTCGATTTCTTATTTTCTTCTTTTACTGGTTTGAGCCTAACGCGCTCGGGCCGCAACAGCTCGCGCCCATCTACAGGAAATGCGTCGGGGTGAGCCTTGCGATATTCCTTGCACCAACGCGCCGCCTCGGGATCCCAAGGAAAAGGTGGCTTGGTGGGATCGTCGTGAAAGTTCTTATACTGGAGCATCTCGCCGAGCATGACGACCAGACGGTCGAGTGATCGACTGGCAGTCCACCAAGCGGCGTCGATGCACACGCTACCGTTCAGGTGGTTAATGTTGGGATGCCAGATGGGAGTCAGCCATTTCATGCCTGGCCAGCGTTGGGGATACTGGTTGTGGAGGTAGATCTCTACCTTGTGGCGCTCGCCGTACTTCGGATTTCCCTGTCGGTCTACGTCAACAATGCCTTTACATTTGAAGGTCACAACGTAACGCTCAGGGGGCAGATTGGCGCGTGCCGGCTTGGCTTCGAAACTGATCAGGTCGCTGCGGTCTGCCAGTTCTTTCAGTAGCCTATAGTCGGCACGCAGACGGCGTATTCGCGGGTTTTGGTCGAGCGAGATGGCGCCGGCGGTAATATCGGCGGTCAGCATCAGACGGTCATCCTGCGGTACCCCGGCAGCGGCCAGCGTCTCATCCTCGCGCAGTTCGCGCCCCAGGGCTTTGCTGTCGAGGCGGTAATACATCGGGCGCCCGTCCGGACCGACGGCTGGCAACTGCAGCAGCGAGGTCAACTCGGCCAGCAGGTCATGCACGCTGACGTCATCAGGGACTTCAGCGGTACGGGCGCCGCCGCTGGGCAAAACGATGGTCACGTTTAGATCGGTCATGAATTTCTCCTCAAAATTGTTATCCTATCAAGCATTATAATGAGGCACCTGACAAGCTCCAGTGATGGCCCAACAATCCGCGTGGTGCAGGGTATGACAGATTTTACACTCCACCACACCGCGTTGGGCATTGGGCTCGACCAGTTCCAGGCAGTAGGGACAACGATGCTCTTCTGCACTTAAAAGCCGCAGATGAGACTTTTGGCGAGTGCGGCTGCGCTTTGACTTGGTTGGCTTCTGTGAGACCACAGCAGGCAGCGCAGGGTGGTTGATCGGAGATATAACTGGGCGCGGATGCTTTTGCGTGCGCTGTTTGGGCCGTGGGGCTGGCTGGCCTGCCGGTGACGGCGTAACCCGTTCCCCCACCTGGCTGGGCCGTTGCCATGCCCGCAGGGCCAGCCAAGCAACACTTGTGCCAAGTGCCACCTGGATCAAGCCGAGCCAGTCGACACTATTGCGCCCAAACCTTAGCGGCCCGAAGCCGGCCTGCCAATCGGTGAACCATCCCAGCACAACCAGGCCAGCGAGGATGGCAACCATTGTGGCAATAGTGCGCAGCATAGGAGTCTGCCTGCGTAAGATGATGCGGGCAGAAAAACCAGCCACCAGCCCCAGTCCTAGGTCAGCCAAGGCTGCCAGTAACAGTGGTGAAGATACCAATCTGCGTTCAAGCAGCAGTGCCAGCCCCAGGCCGGTCACGATGACAAGTAAGAACAGCAAGACCAGCTTTCGCGCCAATGCGGGGCGCTCTGACCGGGTCTGGGGGATATCCAGTGTACTCATGTTTGCAGCGCGTGAGGCCATATGTAGAAATCAGGATCCATCGCGCAGTTTCACGCGCCCACTCGTCGAGTTTAGGGAGGCGTCCTTAATGCGAACGCGACCATGCGCCGGCTTCGGCAACTCCGTCTGCTCGAAATGGCGGAAATGGAGCGCCTCGGGCTGGTCACCAGTCAGCTCATAGAAACGGTATTCCTCCCCGTTATAGGCGCGCAGGATGTGCAGGGGCGGCACGCCTACGCTGGCCAGGGTTCGATACATGAAGTTCTCCTCACCGGTAATCGTATGGGTCAACTCGGATTCGCGCAGGATCCCACAAGTTGGGCAGTGCCCGGCCTCGAAGCTAACCTCGCTCAACGGGCGGAGTACCTGCTCAAAGGTATGGCAGTTCGTACATTCCAGCGAGGTGATAAGCTCCTGATCCAGCTCGAGGACCGCCTCAGACCCCAGGTCGGCGCGGGCGATGCG
The DNA here is from genome assembly GCA_022865905.1 of Anaerolineales bacterium. Classification (GTDB taxonomy): domain Bacteria; phylum Chloroflexota; class Anaerolineae; order Anaerolineales; family Villigracilaceae; genus CG2-30-58-95. The sequence goes on from JALHUM010000039.1 coordinate 4,575, forward strand.
GAGCATTTCGTCCAGGGTCGTGCGTTCAGCACGGGCAGGCAGTTCGGTGACCTCGCCGTAAGTCCAATGACTCTCACAATCTTCGCGTGGCGTGTAAGCGGTGGTGTGCATCTCGTTGACCATGCCATTAAAGTGGGTCACCTTTCCAGCCTCCACCGGCAGACCGTGAATCAGCTTGAGTGCTTCCTGCGACTGCATCCCGCCGATGATCGAGGCAATCGTGGGCGTAGTAGGAACCTTGCCCAGCAGGATATTCTGGCGGGCCAGGAGTGGACAGGAGTAACGCAGCGACAGGTCGCGCAGCGCCTGCTCGGTCAACGTGCACTCGTAGCAAGCGCCCTTTCCGGGAACAAAGACGCGTACTAGGCCGAGCAATTCCTGGATGGCGCCATCCACCCAGGGCTTGTTCATCCAATAGCAAAAACGGTTGACCGCCAGGCGCGCCTCACGGTTATCCAGGCAGCCGACCACCACGTCCATGCGGCGGATTACGCCTAGACCCAGGTTGGTTGTCACGTCCCCGTTTAGGTATTGTACGTGGACCTGTGGGTTGAGTGACTTGGCACGCGCCGCAGCCACCTCGGCCTTGGCTCGGTTGGTATCAGACTCCCGGAACAGCACCGAGCGGCCCAAGTTGGCCGCCTCGATGTTATCAAAATCTATGATGAAGATGTAGCCCACGCCCATCAGCGCCAGGTTCTTGATCACATCGTTGCCCAGTGCTCCGGCGCCGACCACCAGCACCTTGGCATCCATAACCTTCTCACGCTCCCACCAAGAGATAAGCTCGAATGTCCCCAGCCGGTCGGCGCGCAGGTTGGGAATGTGGAGTGGCTTTTCCGGTGCAATCGGCACGCGGCGTGGACGGGTGGGCGGCTCATCCGCCGCGGGACGCGCCGCTGGAGTAACAGACCCTCGGGCCAGTTCGTGCGCCTGGGTCACGTTCGTCTCATCAATGGCGCGCGCGAACCAGCCGACATTTGGGCGCGATTCGATCAATTTGTTTTCTTCCAGGGCCTTGAGCGCCTCGCGCAGCGTAGCACGGCTGACGCCGAGGCGGCTCATCAGGTCGCGTTCCGGGGGAAAATGGGCGCCAGGGGCTAAACTGCCGTCCAGAAGAGATGCGGCTAGTCTTCCGGCGATAGTTTCGGCAAGCGTTTTATGGGCAATGGGTTGAATTTTCATTGATCTTATGTGGTATGGTGGTCAGACCACGCATGCCACTATTATAAGCATTTTGAAGATTAAGTCAATGATATGTCAGGAAATTGATAACTATGGCCCCAAAACAAAAGACGGCTCTCGTGAGCCATCTTTTTTATTAGAGCTGGTGTTGGAACGCTAGGCGACTTCAATAACCGCACCGGCTTCTTCGAGCTTCTTCTTGGCGTCCATGGCAGCTTCCTTGCCGACCGCGGCGAGCACCTTGCCGCCCGCAGTTTCGGACAAGGCCTTGGCCTCGGTCAGGCTCAGGTTGACCAGCTGCCGGATAACCTTGATGACCTCGATCTTCTTGGGGCCAGCTTCCTTGATGACCACGTCGAACTCGGTCTTTTCTTCAACCGCTTCAGCCGCGGCGGCCGGAGCGCCACCCGCGACGGCGGCCATCGCTACGGGAGCTGCCGCGGAGACGCCCCATTTCTCTTCCAGTTTCTTGACCAGGTCAGCAGCCTCGAGCACGCTCAGCGCGCTCAGTTGCTCAACCAGTTTTTCTAAATCAGCCATTTTAATACTCCTTCAAATTTTTAGAGATTGGAATTTATCGGGAATAATCTGTCACCATTTTTTTTTTGCATCGAATTGACACGAATTTCTCAAGAAAAAATTGGTTAATTCAAGTCATTCGATGCCAGAAAGACTATTGCCGATAATGTTTATGAACTTTCTACGCCGCAGCTGGTGCAGCGGTTTTTTCGGAATACGCTTTGAGCACAGAAGCTACCCGGCGACCCGGTTCGGCCAGCGTGCGGACAAGCTTGCTGGCAGGAGCCAGCAGGACACCCAGCAGTTGACTGCGCAACACAGGCAGCGGCGGCAAGTCCGCCAGCGCCTTGACTTCCGCAGCGGTAAGTGCCTGCTCGCCCAGATAGCCGCCTTTTACCTTGATGGCTTCCATGTTCTTGGTGACATCCGAGAGCGACCTGGCGATTGCTGGGGCATCTGAAAAGGCAAAGCCCATCGCCGTGCTTTTTTCGAGAAAATCAGCCGGAATGGACATGCCACTTTTCTCGAGGGCGAGCTTCGCCAGCGTGTTCTTTACCACGTGGAATTCGCCGCCAGCCTCGCGCAGTTTGGCTCGGATCGTGTCCAGGTCTTTCATCGTCACGCCGGTATATTCGACCAGGATTACGGCCTGGCTTTTACCGAGCCATTTTGTGTATTGGGCCAGGATGGTCTCTTTCTGTTGCTTTGAAATAGCCAAAGAATTTCACCTCCTTTCTATCAAAAAGTCTTTGCCCGAGAACCAGGCAAAGACTTTTCCCCGCAAGGGGCGGTAATATACCGTAAGTCTTCACCTGAGCAGGAGATTAAGCTCCGAGCGGAGCGAAGTCGAGGAGCGCCTGCCGTCTTCGGCGAAGGAATGAACTATCTCGGGCGCGGTTAGCTTGCCCTGAGTTTGTCAAAGGGTCTACCCGCTCACCTCCAGCGATTGGGCCTGCATGGCATCAATCTTGATGCCCGGCCCCATCGTGGTAGTTACCGTAATGCGCTTGATGTAGTTGCCCTTGGCTGCCGGTGGTCGGGCTTTCTTGATCGCTTCCATCAGCGCGGCGAAGTTTTCGTACAATTTCTGCTCGTCGAACGAGGCTTTCCCAATCGGGACGTGGATGTTGGCGGTCTTATCCAGGCGGAACTCGACGCGGCCAGCCTTGGCCTCGTTCACTGCCCGACCCATGTCCTGGGGGTTGACGACCGTGCCAGCTTTTGGATTAGGCATCAGTCCGCGCGGACCGAGGACGCGGCCGAGCTTGCCAACCTTACCCATCATCTCCGGCGTTGCGATGGCAACGTCGAAGTCGGTCCAGCCAGCCTGGATTTTGGCCAGGGTTTCGTCGTCATCGGCGACTACGTCCGCGCCGGCGTTGCGCGCCAGGGTAGCGCCTTCGCCTGAAGCAAAGACCAGCACGCGCACCGCCTTGCCCAGTCCGTGCGGCAGGACAACCACATCGCGCACCTGCTGGTCAGCTTGGCGCGGGTCGAGGCCCATGCGCATGTGCACTTCGACGGTGGCGTCGAACTTGGTGTACGAAGTCGCTTTCGCCAGGGCGACGGCCTCGCGCGGCGGGTAATTATTATTCAAATCAACCTTGGCCACTGCGGCTAGGTATTTCTTTCCGTGTTTCGACATGATCTCTCCTTTGTGGTAACTCTTCGAGCTACCATTGTGGTGCAAGCGGGCCGGAATTTGGCCCTCCCACAGGCTTATCCTTCGATTGTGATGCCCATGCTTCGGGCAGTGCCTTCGATCTGACGCATGGCGCCTTCCAAATCAATCGCATTCAGATCCTTCATCTTTAGTTCAGCGATCTGCTTGACCTGGGCACGCGTCACCTTTCCGACCTTTTCGCGGTTCGGCACGCCTGAACCTTTCTCGACCCCGGCGACCTTGCGCAGCAAAACCGCAGCCGGGGGCGTCTTCAGAACAAAGGTAAACGATCCATCGGTATAGACGCTGATCTCTGCCGGCAGGATCTCGCCGGGCCGGCTGGAGGTGCGGGCGTTGTATTCCTTACAGAAGGCCATGATGTTGATGCCGTGTCCGGCCAGCGCCGGGCCGATGGGGGGCGCGGGATTGGCCTTCCCAGCTTCGATCTGTAGTCTGACAATTGCCTTAATTTTCTTTGCCACTTTTTTGTCTCCTTGTACCGGACTCTTTTGCCGGTACTTTGTGGTGTTAGCGGGTGATTACAGGACACCCTCCCACTTTCACGTGTCACGTTTTATGCCTTTTCGACTTGTAAGAAATCCAGTTCCACGGGCGTCTCGCGCCCGAAGAACGAGACCATCACGCGGGCTTTGGTGCGCTCCATGTCAATTTCCGAGACCATGCCGCGAAAGTCGTTGAACGGGCCGTCAATGATGCGCACACGCTCGCCGACCTTGAAGGTCACCTTGACGGTTGGCGCCTCGGCTTCCATGCGCTTGAGGATCTGGGCCACCTCTTCCGGGCGCAGGGGCGTGGGCAGGGTACCCATGCCAACGAAACCGGTCACACCGGGTGTGTTGCGCACTACGAACCAAGATTCCTCGCTCAGGATCATGTTGACCAGCACGTATCCGGGGAAGATATGGCGTTCCACCGTGCGGCGTTTGCCATCCCGCACCTCGATCTCTTCCTGTGTAGGCACGACCACGTCGAACACCTTGTCCTTCATGCCCATCGTCTCGATGCGCTGTTCAAGGTTGTGGCGAACCTTATTCTCGTAGCCCGAATAGCAGTGGATCACATACCAGGCCGCTTGGTCACTGGTCGGTTCGGCGGGCGGCTGATCTTCGCTGGCAGGCTTGCTGCGAGCAGATGCACTCTCGGAATCGGCTAAAACAGGCTGACCTGAGAGAGAGTCTTTCTCCTCAGTTTTGGCCTGCTCTTCGTACTGTTCTTCCGGGTCTTGCTCGTACATCCGACAACCTCACGTGAACGCGCGGATGCGCTACTTGATGACCAGATCCAGTAACGCAGTTCCGCCTAAATCAACCAACCAGAGGAATAAGGCCATGAAAACCATCACGACCAAGACAATAGCCGTCAGGTTGGTCGCTTCCTGGCGGGTGGGCCAGGATACTTTCCGCAATTCGCCAACCGTTTCGCGCACGAAGCGACTGATGGCGTTCGGTTGGCCTCTCGATTTTTCATCTTTCGCAGCCAAGGTATACTCCTTCTCAGCTCTGACGGTTAAAACGCCACCTCACATACGCTCCCGTAGGGGTTGCCCCCCGGAGAGGGAGGACGGCGTCGTTCGATACAGGCCAGGCAGGACTTGAACCCACAACCGCTCGTTTTGGAGACGAGAGCTCTACCAATTGAGCTACTGGCCTATTTAGTCAGACAGTCGCTTGGTCTCGTAGTCACCTAGTCGGGACTACTCGACCACTCGACTATCTGACTATTTGACTACTTGGTCTCGCGATGCAGGGTATGCTTCCTACAGCGAGGGCAGTACTTATTGAACTCCAATCGGTTCGGATCGTTGCGGCGGTTTTTCTCCGTCGTATAGTTACGCTCCTTGCACTCACTGCATTGCAGGGTGACTACCGGACGTACATCTTTTTTCTTTCCAGCCATCTCTCAACTACCTATCTTTGTTATTCTATGATCTTCGTGATGACGCCGGCGCCAACGGTCAGGCCGCCTTCGCGGATGGCGAACTTGGAGCCTTGCTCCAACGCCACCGGCACGATCAACTGCACTGTCAGGTTGACGTTATCGCCAGGCATGACCATCTCCACGCCCTCCGGCAGGGTA
>JALHUM010000003.1 GCA_022865905.1 Anaerolineales bacterium
AGTCAGCCGCTACTTGCTGGGCAACGTGAACGAACAATCCCTGGCCGAAATCTGGATGTCGGAAGCGTACACACGTTTCCGCAGCGAGGTGCGCGGCTTTCACTTTCCGTCCTGCCCCAACTGCGACTTGCGCACCACCTGCGACTTGCGCGATAATAACAATGGCTGCTGGGGATGGAATCCCTCCTGCGCCGATTGTCTGTGGGCGCAGGACATTGTCCGCTGCCCGTGAGGAGAGCATGCGCCTGCGTGTGAAACTGTTTGCTTTTCTAACCCGCTATCACGATAACCTGTCTTCGGGGACGCCCTTTGAGGTGGACCTGCCGGAGGGCGCCACCCTGGCCGACCTGCTGCGCGCCTTGCAGGTTCCGGACGAGGAGGTCAAAATGACCTTTGTCAACGGCCTGGCCCAATCTGAAGACTGGCAGTTGAAAGACGGCGATGAAGTGGGCATCTTTCCGCCGATTGCGGGAGGTAGGTTAGCGTGAGCGAAATTGTCGTTGACGTATGGCTGTACGGTGGGCTGTCCAAATATGGCGGCAGCGCGGCGCAGGGAAGTTTTGCCAATCTGGAGGCGCGCCTTCGCGGGGGAAGCACGATTGGCGATTTACTGGCTTACCTGCAAATGCCCAGCGAGGAGCGCGGCATTACCTTCATCAACGGCCAGTTGAGCGCCATGCCGGGGCTTCAGCCGGATATGGATCACATCCGGTCTGACGGCGACCGGGCGGCGTTTTTCCACCTGAACAGCATGTGGCCGTTTCAATACCGTCTCGGCGCGGCCATGATCCGCGAACTGGCCGAAGCCATGCAAGCCGGCAAAGACGGGGGATTGCATCATTCATACGGGGAGCATGAAAGTACCACGGAATGACAATCTTTTAGATCACTAATCCATCGTCTGACGCCTTCCGCCGCGCGGCGATAAAGCGCGGCAAAAACAAGCTCAACGCGCCGGCGATGAGCAGTCCGCCGCCGATCAGGGTCAGCGCCGCGTGCCACACATCCGCGTAGTTGACCCCGCGGATGGTGTGCGTGGGAGCCATCGGGAACTGGATGATCAGGGTCAGCAGGCCGACCACGCCCAGGGCGATAGCTACTGCCTGTTTACCGGTCTTATTATCGCCTGCCGGTTCCTCGAAATCCACACTCTGCCAGACGGAGGAGTATATAGGGAGCAACGCCGCCAAACCCGACCCCCTCCTGCCTCCCCCCAAGGGGGGAGGTGCCCGCAGGGCGGAGGGGTCATAATTCTCCCTTAAACGCCCGATCCAACACGGACATCGTCCCCGAAGGGGATAACATCCCCGTAGGGGGCGGCATCGAGCCGCCATCGGTTGCTTCGACGCCAAGAGGCGTCGAAGAAGGCGCCGAAGTGCACATTTTGTGGACTGATTCTCCCTTCATGGCACATCCTACCGCAGCGGATGCTCTTGGAAAAACTCCCACATGACCCTTGTCGCATCGATATCCTTCGTGGTATACCCGACCAGCCATTTCGGCAGCGGTTCTCCGCCCGGCCACGAATGCCCGCCGCCCGCAATCGTGTAGAAGATTACATTCGCATTTTGGGTGCAGTTGCTGTATCGGATTCCGCTTACCTCTCCGTGGGCCGGGATTTCGATCGGCGGCCCGCTGCATCCGTTTCGCTGCGCCAGGGTCTCCACCCAATCGGGGATGCTCGGCAAAGGGTCGTTGGGATCATGCGATGGTCCGCCCAGGTAAGGGACAATCGGGTCCGCCATACCGTGAAAAACGATGGTCGGCACCGGCCGGGAGGCAGGACACTCGCTCCACGGGAAAGAGTAAGCCCCCGCCACCGTCCCGATCGCCGCAATGCGGTCGGATAGTTCGCAGGATAGCAGGACAGACATTCCGCCGCCGTTCGACAGTCCGTTGGCGTAGATGCGGGCGGGATCGATGTTGTATTCGCCTTCCAGTTTGTCGATCAGGTCAGAGATGAATGTGACATCCGGCATCGAATCACTGCCCGGCTCCACCCGTGCTCGCCACCGCTTCGGGAACTTGGTGCCGGAAGGATACACCACGATAAAGCCGTATTCCTCGGCCAGGTCATTCCAGTGCGTCATTTGCGCTTGGTGGGCGGGCCATTCTGAAAAACCGTGGATGCTAATAACTAGCGGGGTGGGCTTGGACGGGTCGTAACTCTCGGGCACGTACAGCAGGTAATACCGCTTCTCCCCGGCGGAGACGATCGCCCCATTGGTCCGGTCTAAGATCAGATACGCGACAGCCGCTATCAGCACCAGGCTTGCCGCCAGCCCAAGTATGATAAGGGGGATTCGGATAATCCATTGGATCCATGGTTTCATTGGCATACCGTCCTCCAACTGTATTATAAAGGTAAGTGGATTCGAAAACAGCCCCGCCTCCCGGAAGGGGATATCGTCCCCGTAGGGGGCAACCCATTCAGGTACGCCAGCCCCCTCCTGCCTCCCCCAAATCCGACAGTTGACAATTGATAGGCACACATATTGATCATGTTGGATTTGGGGGAGGTGCCGAAGGCGGAGGGGGTCATAATTCTCCCTTAAACGCCTTATCGAGAATGCTCGGCATCAACGTCCGTAAGCGCAATTCCTTCTCCATCTCAGCCTGCTTTATGCAGTTTAGGAACAACATAGGTTCGGCAGGAGGTGGCTCCGGTCATGGGGCTGATTACACCAAGTATCTTGTTACCCGGATCCTTCAGTATTATGACAATATTATACAGACAGGTGAGCGGAGACGCAATCATTCCGCGGCTCATTTTTCCGACAGGTGAAGTGCGACAAAAACTCCCTGCGCCTGGCAGGGAGTTCGTTGCGTTTGCCCTTTATTGATTACTTCGTTGCTTCGGCTAACGCCGTGCGCCGGTGTACGGCAGCCTTGGTATAGACTGCCGCCGCCACTCCAGCCACGATCAATCCCGCGCCGATGACAGTGAAAGTAGCGTGCCACACATCCGCATAATTGACCCCGCCGATGGTGTGCGTCGGGGCCATGATGAATTGGATGGTTAACGCCAGCAGGCCGACCGCGCCCAGGGCGATAGCCGTAGCCTGCTTACCGGTCTTATTCTCGCCTTCGGGTTTCTCGAAATCCACACCTTGCCAGATGCCGGGGATGCGGAAGAGCAGGAAGACGACCAGCGTCAGTACGGTGGTGTAGACGACCGCGTCCACCGGCATGGAGGAGCCACGCAGGGCGAGCGATACGACCATGTGGATGCTGCCAACCAGGATGCCCAGGAGCATTGCGATCAGCGAATAGCGATAGGCATTCTTTTTGCCTTTGACCAGCAGGACGACGGCTCGCACACCCATCACGCCAATGGCAAGGGTGACGAGAACGAAGAGGATGTACAACCACTGGAATTTGGCAATCGGTGCAAATGAATCGCCAAACCCGGTCGGGTTGAGCGCCACGCAGCTCGTCCCTGCGCCGCCCATTAGGGTGAATGCGGCGGTCAGGCTCATCAGCAGGATGCCGACAATTCGAAGCAATTTGGCCCACCATTTGTTTCTCATAACATTCTCCTTATTTTGTTTTTACCACGAAGGGCACGAAGTTACACAAAGGGAAAAAGGTTTTCTGTTTAGGCGGGATTGGATCCCACCATGGCCGGAATGAATTCCGGCGTACGCCATGGTCGGAATGAATTCCGATTTACGCCAGTGCAAACCCCGCCACGAACGCGGCCGTCATCAACAGCAGCAGGCCGGGCAGGACCTTGAGAATGGTTGCGCGCGAAAGGAGCGGTTTGCCCGCCTTGAGCAACGCCAGCAATAAGCCGCCTACGCCAATGAGCGCCCCGCCCACGCCTACCAGGGCGAAGCCGGGCGTGGCGCGTCCGGTCAGCGCCCAGAGGATAGGCAGGGCAAAGATGATGAACCCGGCTACCGCGTGGACCGCGGCCAGCACCGCCACCGGCAGCTTGCTTTTCATCGGGACAGCGCGGGTGATGACCACAGCCAGGAATCCGAGGATGGTGAAGAGCAGGTAAAGGGTCCGGTAAGCGGCGAGGTGCTCCCAGACCAGTCCCAGTGACAGGTTGAGCGGGATGACGGTCGAGACGATGACTACGATGGGGTTGTCCAGTACGTCAAAGCCGAGGATGATGAGCAGCAGCCCGGCGACGAGTAGAACGCCAAAGGCGATGGTGTAGGCGATCATCGGGAGTGCCTCTGCACCGTTGATGCCAACGGCCACCTGCCAGGCGGCAAGCAGGCCCGTGACGAGGAGAAGGATGCGGTCGAGGGGGGTGACCTTCATGTCATTCCTTGCAGGGGTAGGGCTTGTCCCCACCCTGGGCGACCATGAGGGTCGCCCCTACGGTTATATGGATAACAATATCATCGCGCTGAGCATATACAGCGAGGCGTACTTGAACAGGCCAAAGTTGATGCGCTCGGTGGGGCGGAAGACGCTGGCGATGGCCAGCAGGAACAGCCCGGCGGAGAGCACTGCCAGCAGGCGCACAAAACCCCATTCCATGCCGATCAGCACCCCGGCGATGGCAATGGAAAGTGCCGCCAGTACACTGGAAATTGCGATTGTTGTGCGCGTAGCCAGTAATCCATAAATAGACGGGAAGGTCGGGATTTTGGCGGCCTGGTAATCTTCGTGATAGCGCAACGAGAAGGTCAGGATGTGGGTGGGGATCCAGAACAGGACGGCCAACGCCAGCAGGATGCCGATGCCGTCCACGTGGCCGAGACCGAAAATCCTTCCGGCCAGTATGGGCATGCCGCCCGAAATCCCGCCCCAGACGATGCTCCAGCAGGTGCGGCGCTTGAGCCAGAGGGTGTAAATCACCACGTCGAAGAACAGACCGGCGAAGACGACCAGCCCGTAAAGCGGGGACATCACGACTGCCATGCCAACGCCCAACACTGAAAGGACCAGTCCCAGCCGCAGGGCTTCGGCCGGCGAGACCTGCCCCGACGCCAGCGGGCGGTTGCAAGTGCGCTTCATGCTGGCGTCAATGGCGCGGTCGTACCACATGTTAATGATGGTGCTTCCAGCAATTGCCAGGAACAGGCTCAACGCCAGGCTGAGAAAATCGTACCAGTGCATCACCGGGCAGCGGGCTGACATGTAGCCGGCCAGGCCGGTGGACAGCAGGAGGCTGGTCTGGAGGGATTTGGTGAGAGGCCAGTAGAGGCGGAGTTTGGATTGAAGATTGCAGATTTCGGATTGCAGATTGATCATGGCGGATAGCAGATGGCGAATGACGAGTAGCTTATGACTCTTGATGGGCGAGGGATTGTACCATTTTACTGCTTTTTTCTCTAATAGCCGATTTCTGGCCAGTGATTGCTATCCGTAACGGAGTCCGAAGTCTCTTGACTTCGGAGCAAAATCAGGAGATTTTCACTCCACTTACGGATTTTTCGCGCAACGGAACCCCACGCCCGGGCTGTAATAGGTCGGTGTGGCATTGTTGCGGACCCAGATGCGCAGGTCCATGTCGTAGGTGTCCTTCGAGCCGCCGCGCATGAAGCGGTAGTGCATGCCTTCGTACACGTTGCCAGTCCATTGCCAGACATTGCCGGCCATGTCGTAGAGTCCGTACGGGCTGGCAGAGTTGAGCGTGGTGTAATCCCCGTAGGTCTGTCCGTCATAAAAGCCGACCGGCGTGGTACGCGAGCCGAACGTGGACATATTCTCGAACGGGTCGCGGCTGGCGTAGAAGTTAGCGTTCTCCCGGGCGATTTCGTAGCCCCACGGAAACGGGCGGTCGTCCCCGGATCCGCGGGCGGCTTTTTCCCATTCGGGTTCGGTCGGCAGCTGCCAGCCGTAATAACCACAGTAGGTCCACGCGCCGAACCAGGAGACGTTCGTCATCGGATGATTTTCCCAACCGGTCTTGACTGTGATGTGTTGGGGCTCAGCCCCAACCGAAGCACCGTCGAAGGCGAATCGGGAGGCTGGATCGTCCAGCGGGATGAGGATGTAATCCCCCGCGTCAATGCGGACCTCGTGCTTGACGTCATGGAACACGTCGCCTGGGTAGAAGCCGACGAATTGGTCGCCGCTCACTTTGAGCGCGCCAGAGGTCAGGGCTTCGTTCAGGAAGGTTACATACTGTTCCACCGTCACGTCGGTGACCATGATCTCGTAATCATAATCAATCGAGGCGGGATCGGCTGCCTGTCCCTGGAAAAATGGACCCGCCGGGATGACGGCCCAGGAGTCCGGGTCCACGCCCGTGCCGTAGACGGGAATCGGAGCGTTCAAATCTACGGGAGCGCATGAGGCCAAGATGATCAGTGTCATTGCGATGGCGGTAGCCCGAAGCAATCCCAATTTGTGAGGAGATTGCTTCGTCGCCCTTCGTCTTCGCTCCGCTCTGCAAAGGGCTCCTCGCAATGACATGAAAGTTGTGCGCTTCATTGGTTCACCTCCGCTGAGAGTTCGTGTTCCACTTCTTCCGTCCAGCGTCCTTTCTTTTTTGACAGGTCGAGTAAGCGCCAGACCATGACCATTGCAAGGACGACCAATAACATGCCGAGGCCAAAGTCCATCAGCAGCATGAGGGTGTTGACCAGCGGCTGCTGATTAGCCTCGGTGATGAACAGCCGTTTCATCTCGAAGATGGTGACAGCTCCGAAAGCAATGTCCGACAGGATGATGATGGACCAGCCGTAGATTTTGCGCAGTTTGCCTTTCAGGTCGATCATATCGCCGTAGTAGAGCAGAATAATGGTGGCGACGATGGCCGAAAGAACGTGCCAGTGGCCGGTCAGTTCGATGCGCTCTTCATGGGCAGGCCAGACGCGGAAGATCTCTTCCAAGCGCACGGCCATGAAAATGCCGATGAAGCTGGTGGTGAAATTCATGAAGACCATCTGCCACATCGGGCCGAAACGCAACGGGTCGCGCAGGAGTGCCTTAAGTTTTTGCCAGCCGTTCGGTTTCTGGATACCCGCAACACCCTCGCGGATGAGTTTGTCCCAGGTGAAGATGACCAGCATCAGCGCGCCCAGCATGGCGGGAGTGGCGCCAACGTAGATGATCATGTGGGCCACCGGTTCGAGCGGGGTGGCCACACCCCACACACCCAGGTTGAGCACAATGGTGCCCAGGATGATGAGCGGCATGGCGATTTTTTGCAGGATGCCTTTGAAGTTCAGCCAGCGGCCAATGATGAGCGTGATCATGATGGCGATCAGGGCCAGCATAATGTGCAGGTGACCGATGATCGAGTATTCCATGGTGGTCTTCTCTGGCAGGCGGATGATATCCTGAGCCATGAAGGTCTCAAAGCCGTTGCCGTAGAACGAGCCGGGGATGGCGCCAAACAGCGCTGAAATGACCGTGGTCAGCGCGGTGGCGAAGAAGGCGACGCGTTCCATATCCACGCCCTTTTTGGTGCGGGCGTAGGCTTTATCCGGCTGGTAGTATTCCTTGTTCCAGGGCCAAAGCGCAATCGTAAGCAGCACACCAGCGAAGAAGATGAGCGTCAGCCCGACGATGTACAGGCCGTGCAAAGCCCAGTTGTGGCCCCAGTAGGCGAAGCCCATCCCGAAGATCATCGCCATGAGATAGCCGATGGTGATGAGCAGGCGCACGGTCGTCTTGTAAAATTCATTCATCTTCAGCAGGCCGGTGATCATGTAGGTCTCGATGGCGACCGCGGCCATGGCGATGGAGTGATACAGGATGATGATGCGGCCTTCGCGCTCGGCCTGGACTAGATCCATCTTGAAGAGGCGTACGACGAAATCTCTCACGCCAAACTCCGCCATCGGTCCGGACAACATGCCGAACAGGGCGGTCTCCAGGCCGATCATGGCGATCGCCACCAGGATCAGCCCTTTCGTGGATTTGAAGAGGTAATTGAAACGTTCTTTGATGAACTGCATGATTGCACTCCAAAAGCTACTTCGGCAATTCCCAACTCGCCCCCCTTTCATCCCCCCATTTCACAGTACACCTGTGCCTGCGGCACTGGCGCAGGCAGAAATGGGGGGACAGAGGGGGGCAGAAGGGAAGGGGGATGGGGGGGTTAGGTCATATCCGGTGATAATGCTATGCTGCTTTGATATCCTTCACGAACCCGAACGTGAACGCCAGCGTCATGAGGAGCAGGAGCGGGGTCAGGATGAGCATGACGAAGGCCGGGCTGAAGAAGAGCAGTTGCGCGCCCATCGAAATGAATGCCAGGGCGATACCACCCAGTCCGATCAGCACGCCGCCGATGCCGACCCACCAGAAACCCTTGGCGGCCTTCTTCCCCTTCGGGGACGATGTTGCAAAGAACGGGCCGAGGAAGATGACCAATCCGGCCACGCCGTGGAAGAGCGGCACCGAATTCTTCTTTACCAGGTCCATCCCGCCAATGGCCGAAATGGCAATCGCCAGGAAGCCGACCAGCGCGAACCACTTGAAGGCCTTCTTCCATTGCGGGAAGTATTGCTCGGCGATGCCCATCGAAATGCCCAGCGGAATGAGCGAGGCTACCGTCAGTACGTAGGGCGAGGAAAGGATACCCAGTCCCAGGAAGATGAGCAGCAGGCCGGAGACCAGCAGGACGAGAAAGCCCATGCCGTAGTACAGGTCATAGACTTTCTTCTCCCGGCTCCAGCGGGTGTAGAAGCGCCAGAGCAGGTAGATGGCCGTCAAGCCGGTCAACAGAAGGAACAGGTTGTCGAGCGTGAGCAGGTTCATAGCATTCTCCTTTCGTTGGTTTAGAGAATCAAACACACCAGATGCTTAATCGCCTCGACAATCATTATGGCACGCGGACAATGCCGCTGTCTGTGACAAATATCACACGACGGCCCGGCCCCAGCTTTTGCTTCCGCTCGCTTCTTCCCGGACCCTTGGCCGGTTCCGCGCATAGACGAGGGA
>JALHUM010000040.1 GCA_022865905.1 Anaerolineales bacterium
ATTTATCACCCTGCACCGAGACGACCGTGATCGTCCCACCCGCGAACCAGGGGCGGTGCAACTTGCCGAGCACTTGCCTGCGGGCGATCAGCGCTCCGACGCCGGTCGGGTAGCCAAACATTTTGTAGAACGAGACCGGCACGAAGTCCGGTTGGACTACGCTCAGGTCGAGGCGGTTGGTGGGGACGAAGGCGGCCGCGTCCAGCAGCACGTCCCAGCCTTTGGTGTGGGCGCGCTCGATCCATTCGAGCGGGTGTTGCACGGCCGAGAAGTTGGATTGGGCCGGGTAAGCGAACAGGTCCTTGCTCGAAGAGTGCTGTGCACAGGAGCCGGCCGAGAGGTCCAGGTACGCATCGAGCTGGCTTTCGTCCACGCGCAGTTCCGGCAGGGCGACCGGGATGTAGGTCACCTCCGCACCTTTGGCGTGGGCGAATTCGCGGATACCGTTGACCGAGTTGTGGTTGTCGAAGGTCAGCAGGTAGTGGCAGCCCTGTCCGAAGGGATATGCCTCGCCGACCAGTTTGAGCGCGCCGCTGGCGTTCTGGGTGAAGATGACAACGTACTCTTCCGGCGAGGCGTTGAAGAATTGCAGAACGTACTCGCGTGCGCTCTCGATCAGGCGGGTGACGGTCAGCGAGGTCGGGTTGGACGAATGCGGGTTGCCGAAGACGTTCTCGTCAAGCAGCTCGTGATGCCGGTGGATCTGCGATTCGGCGTACAGCCCGCCGCCGGTGTAATCCAGGTAGATGTGGCCGAGCCGATCGAGGCGGGCATATTCACGCTGGCGCAATTCGTCAATGTCGTGGGTGGTGTCGTAGAGGGGATAAGATTGGACGAAGTCGGCATAGGTTGGGTCGAACATGGCGATCTCCTCCTCCCGATTCTACCCTATGGGACACGAATTATTTTTACTGCGCCGTATTACCCCCGTCCACGAGCAGGGTTGTGCCGGTGACGAAGGACGAGTCGTCGCAGGCCAGGAACAGCACGGCGCGGGCGATCTCATCCGGGCGGCCAAAGCGTTTCATCGGCAGGTGACCGGCCTCGGCGACTGCCTGCTCGTAGGTCACCGCGCCCGAATCCTTGAAATAACCCTGTTCGATCCAGCGATCCACGAAGGTATCCCCCGGGCAGATGGCGTTGACGCGGACGCCCTCGGCGGCGTGGTCGAGCGCCATGCTCTTGGTCATCAGCACGACCGCGCCCTTGCTGGTGGCGTAAGCCAGCGCGTCCGCCGCCCCAACCACGCCCCAATCGGAGGCGTTGTTGACGATCACGCCCTTGCCCTGGGCACGCATGTGCGGCAGCGCTAGCCGGCTCATGCGCCAGACGGCGGTCACGTTGAGATTCATGAGATATGCCCAATCCTCCTCGGACGTTCCCTCCGCCGTGCCTTTCATCACCACCCCGGCGTTGTTGAACAGGATGTCAATCCGTCCGAACTGGATGACGGTCTCGGCGACGACGCGTTCGCAATCTTCGAGTTTGCCGTGGTCAGCGACGACAAAAGCGGAGCGGACGCCCCGACGCCTGATCTCTTCGGCGACGGCTTCGCCTAGTTCCACGCGGCGTCCCGTTATGACCACATCCGCGCCTTCTTCTGCAAAAACGAAGGCGGTTGCTTTACCGATGCCGGAGGTAGCGCCAGTGATGAGGGCGACTTTGCCAGTGAGTTTGCCGGTCATTGTCATCTCCTTGCTCTGAATGTCGTCAGGAGTCCGTTTTTTTATGAAGTGATTCAAGATTATGCGTCACTAATGTCACCCTGAGCCCTTCGCCTGTCATTCTCCCGGAAGGACACCGGGACGGTGTGAGCGAAGCGAAGAATCTCCTCGGCTCAGGGTAAACTCCGCGAAGGGTCTCCCGCCCTGCGGGCGGGGATTCTTCGCCCCTTCGGGGCTCCCTGGCCTAGCCCGCCAGGGCAGGCAGAATGACAACAAATGAAAAAACAGGTTCCTAATCAATCTGTTTCCTATAAATTCGGTAACGCTTGTAAATCTTTGCGCCCATGTGCGTGGCCAGCGGATAGGTATCTTCGTTGTCATCGCCGGTGATGGAAAGGTCAGCCCACATGTAGCCTTTGGCGGCGGCGCGTTTTGCCATTTCGTCGAAGAGCAGGACGGCCACGCCGGTATCCCAATATTCCGGCAGGACGAGCACGCTTTTGATCGCTACGCACTGCGGCTTGCGGCGCGAGTACCAGAGCAGTTTCAGGTAATCCCAGGGATAGCGCAGCCCGTTGACGTGGATCAGGATCTCGTTGAAGTTCGGCACGCCGGGGAACCAGCCGACGGGTTGCCCGTCCATCTCGGCGAAGAGAACAAGCTCCGGGTCCACCACATCGCGCAGCGGAGCGACCATCCCCTCGATAGCCTCACGCGGCCAGGGCGTGAAATCTGGGAAATGCGCCAGCGCTTTGTTGGTCAGCTCGAGGATGCGGTCAATCTCGCCGTCCCACTCGTCCAGCCGCCCGCCGCGCACGGTGATATTCTTACGTGAGCGTATCTTCTCGGCCAGGCGCATCATGCGCTGCACCTGCGGCGTAGAGAGGTCAACGCTGATAGCGTAGGCCAGTCCGTCGCCGCCGAACTGTCCCATCCCGAAGCGCTCGAAGAATTCAGCGTAATAAGGCGGAGTGTGGCCGCACATCACGACGGGTGGACGGTCGCGGCCTTCCATCAGCAGGCCGCGTGAGTCGTCGCGGTCGAGGTTGTACGGGCCGTAGAGGGCGGTCAGGCCATGCGCCCGCGCCCAGTCTTCGGCTTGCCCAAGCAGCGCCTCGGCCACGGCGTAATCCTCGACGCACTCGAAGAAGCCGATCATGCACTCGCCATGGCCGCGGCCGCGCGTGGCGGCCAAATCCTCGGCGCAGCAGATCGTGCCAACTGGCTCTCGTCCGCGCCAGGCGATGAAGAACTCGGCGTAGCCGTTCTTGAAAAAGAGGCCGCGCGCAGGATCAATCACTTTGGCACGTTCCGGTAAAAGCGGCGGCACCCATAGCAGGTCGCCTTTATAGATGCGCCACGGGAAGGTCAGGAAGAGTCGCTTTTCGCGGCGCGTCTGGACGGGTTTGACTTCGATCTCGTTCATGGCTGTAGTCTCATAAGGCGATCAAGAGAATGGAGGCTAATCCCAAGAAGATGCCGATTGCCTGAAGGCGGGTAATGCGCTCTTTCAACACCAGCCGCGCCAGCGCCACTGTCGAGCCGGGGTACAGCGAGCCAAGCACGGCTGCCACGTCAAGGCGGCCAATCTGCCCGGCGAGGATGAAGAAAGCGTTACCCCCCACGTCCAGTATGCCGCTCAGAATGATCAGCGGCCAGCGACTACGCGCCAGATGCCAGGGCTGGCGCGTGACCAGTGCATAGACCAGCAGGCTGGCGATGGAAGTGATTCGCGAGGCGACAATCGGCCACAGGACGGATTCGCTCCCGGCCTGGTGCATGAAAACGAAAAACAGACCGAAGGTTAGGCCGGCTGCCAGCGGCAGGCGCAATTCTCCAAAGCGAAAAGTGGTTCCATCTTCGCCGCGTGAAATTAGCCAGATGGCCGCCAGCGCCAATGCGAAACCGAGGAGCGTCCATCTTCCCGCGAATCCTTCCACCACCGCACTGACCAGCACTGGGATGATGGCAGCCAGCAGGGCGGAAACCGGCGCGGCCACGCTCATCCGCCCGCTTGCTAGGGCGCGGTACAGGATCGAGAGGCCAATCCCGCCGCACAGCCCAGCCGCTCCGCCCCACAGCCAGGCAGTCATGGACGGAACTGCCTCGCGGCTCAACCCCGCCAGAGCAAGCAGCAATGCCATCCCACTCGCCTGTCCGCAAATGACCACAACATGGGCGTCGGTGCGCCTGGAGGCCAGCCCGCCGTTGAAATCCGCCGCACCCCAGGTCAATGCCGAGAGGAGGCCAAAGAAGATGGTAAGCAAAGAGACTCCAAAGAAAATTAACACAACCCCCCGAAAAGCGGGGGCGAGAGGGCACGAAGGCGCACAAATTTTTCCTCTTTGTGTTCCTTGGGCTGCCCTGGTGGCCAGGCCAGGGTGTCCTTTGTGGTGAACTATACCTTCCCGGCGGTGTGCGCCCGCGCCAGCACATTCTGGGCGGCCTTGACCAGCGGCATGTCAATCATCTTGCCATCCAGCGCAAACGCCCCGGACCCTTTGGCCTGATGCTCATCAAAAGCCTCCACCAACCGCCGCGCGTGGGCGATAGCCTCGTCATCCGGCGTGAAGGCCTCCTGCACCGGCGCGACCTGGTTGGGATGGATGATCTGTTTGCCAGTGTAACCCAGCAGCGCCCCATATTCGGCCTCGCGGCGAACTCTCTCGATGTCGCGAAAATCAATCGTCACCATGTCAATGGCATGCAAGCCATAAGCCGACGCGGCCGTGACCACTGCGCTGCGCGCGTAGAAGACCTCCCAGGCTTCCGCGGTGCGTGTCGCGCCGACCGAGGCTGCGAAATCCTCCGCGCCGAAGATGAGGGCGTCCAAACGAGAATGGGATGCAATCTCTTTGAGATTAAGGATTCCCCTGGCAGTCTCCATGTCCACGATCAGGCGGATCGAGTTGACCGGCCAGCCGTTAGCGAGTTCGGCGGCTTCGATTTTCCCGCTTGCCCACTGGATTTGTTCCGGCGATTCGATTTTGGGAATGACAATGCCGTCAGGATGATGGGGCAAGACTGCCTCGATATCATCCTTTTCCAGCCCTGAGCCGACAGGGTTGATGCGCGCCAATCGCTCAGACCGGCCAAAGTCCAGTTCCTGCAAGGCGCGGGCGATGGTGGCGCGCGCCTCGGCCTTGCGATTCAAAGCCACGCCGTCTTCCATGTCCATGCAGATGCAGTCCACGCCCAGGGTGAGGGATTTTTCGATCTTGTGCCGGTCATCGCCGGGTACGTAGAGCAGGGCGCGTCGGGCGCGCATGAAACTCCAATTCTAGGGGATTGCGGTGACTCTGTCGCCGCGTTTGTTTCCGAAATTCACGCCCTGATGATAACATCTTTCCATGAAAAATAGGTGCAAAGCCACTATCATTTCGAGCATTTTCCGGTAAAATGGACTTGCCTGGCGCACAAAATCTACTCAAGGAGGAACAACGCATGAGACCCGTGTATGCCATTTCGGGCGGGGTATCCAAGTTTGCCAAGTCCCGGCCCGACAAAACCTTTCAAGCGGTCATCAAAGAGGCGTATGACTACGCCATCGCCGACATCGGCCTGGGCTTCGAGACGTTCACGCGCATCGTGGACGGTTCAGTGGCCTCGTATTTCTCGGACCACTTCACCCGCCAACTGATGGCTGGCATCATGGCCCAGGATTACCTGGGGCTGTGCCCCAAGCCGGGCCACCGCGTGGAAGGCGGCGGCGCGACCGGCGGCATCTGTTTCCAGGAAGCCTGGAAGTCGGTCGCCAGCGGCCACATGGACGTGTGCGTGGCCTACGGTTTCGAGACCATGTCCCACGTGGAAACCTGGAAGGGCAACGAGTTCATCGCCCTGGCCTCTGATGTTTCATTCGATTATCCCGTCGGGGGCTTCTATTCAGGTTACTACGCCATGATGGTGACGCGTCACATGAAAGAGTTCGGCACCACCGTCGAGCAGCTGGCGCACGTCAGCGTCAAGAACCACATCAACGCCTATCACAATCCCTACGCCCAGAAGCGGGACCGCTACACCATCCAGGATGTGCGCAATGCTCCGATGGTGGCATGGCCGCTGACCCGCCTGGACATCTGCGTGATGTCCGACGGCGCGGCAGTGACGATCCTCGTCTCGGAGGAAGGCTTGCAGAAACTGGAAGCCGCCGGGGCGAAGATCACCCGTCCGCTCGTGCGCGTGACCGGCATCGGGCGCGGCACGGATGCCATGCGCATGGCCGACCGTCCGCACTTCGACTACGACACCTTCATGCGCGATTATGCCACCGAGCAGGAAAAGAACTCGGACGAAACGCGCTCCTACTATAAAAAACTGTGGGAGCACGGCACGCGCTACCCGGGCATCCATTCCTTCCGCGCCGGACGAACGGCCGGTAACATGGCCTACAGGCACGCCGGGATTAAAGACCCGCTCCTCGAGCTGAACTTTGTCGAGCTGCACGACGCCTATACCTCCAGCGAAATCCAGACTTACGAGGATATGGGCCTGTGCCGCTATGGCGAGGGCGGCCCCTTCGCCGCCTCGGGCAAGGCCTTCATGCCCGGTCTGGACTATGGCCTGAAACTGCCCGAGAAGCCGGTCTGCCCCGTTAACCCCTCCGGCGGGTTGATCGCCTGCGGACACCCTGTCGGTGCGACCGGGTTGATGCAGGCCGTCTTCGCCATCTGGCAGTTGCAGGGCACGGTCAAGAAGCATTTCCGCGATGACAAGCTCCAGGTCAAGGATGCGGAGCGGGGCGCGATCCACTCGCACGCTGGTACCGGTACTTACGTCACCGTTTCTGTTCTGGAACGGGAAGGCTGATTATGTTTTACGTTTCACGCTTTACGGGCAGCAAAAACGTAATGGTAGCCTTAGGCTACCATAATGCGAAAACATAAGGAGACTCACATGGCTAAATTACCCTCTCGAAGAGAAGAAACCCTGGGCGGATACGTTGTCCACGGCCTGCCGTTCCCGGCCGATACCGACCCGGATTCGCTGGCTTTCCTAAAGAAGATGGCCCCCATCCTGATCGAGCAAGAATACAAAATTACTTACTTACATTCATACGGACAAGACAGCCCCTGGTTCGCTGGCCTGACCAACCGCCGCTTCCTGGGTAGCCAAGACACGAAGTCAGGCTACACCTACGCCAACCCGCGCGGCCATGACATGTTCAGCGGCGCAGAGACCGAGTGGATTGACATCACCGAGCGCCCGGCCAAAGTCCATGCCTTCACCGTCTGTCACTTCGGTTCGGAGGAGTTCCTGCCAGAGTGCCCGTTCGTGTTGGCGTTGATCGAAATCGAGGGCGTGAACACGCTCTTCCTGACGCGGCTGATGGGCGTGGACCCCTACCAGGCCTCGCTGGATTGGATTGGCATGGAGGTGGGCCCGAATTTCCTGCGCAATTCCAAACTCAAGCCGACGGATGTCTATTTTTCGCCCCTGGAGAAATGAGTGACGAGGCGAATGCTTATAACATGTACTAAAAAAAACCTTGCATTTTGAATAAGTTTAGTGTATCATAATGGCACGAACGCTTGGGTGCCCCCCTCACCCAGGCGTTCGTGCTTAATGGTTGCGCAGTCAGCAACTATAACTGGAGAAAACAATATGAGACTCGACATTGACGCCATACGAAAACAGTTCCCTTCTCTCGGCCGCCCGGCGATTTTCTTCGATAATCCCGGCGGTACGCAGATTGCCAAACAATCCCTCGACCGGATTACCAGATACCTGCTGGAGTGCAATGCCAATCACGATGGGGCTTTTGCCACCAGCGTCGCTTCAGACGCCATCCTGGACGAAGCCCACCGCGCCATGGCTGATTTCCTGAACGCCTGCGGGCCTGAGGAAATCGTCTTCGGTGCGAACATGACCACCTTGACCCTGTACATCAGCCGGTCCATTTCGCGGGGTTGGAAGGCTGGCGATGAGATCGTCGTGACCCGCCTGGATCACGATGCCAACGTCACGCCATGGGTGTTGGCCGCACAGGATCAAGGCTGCAAAGTTATTTGGGTGGATTTCCATCCCGAAGACGGCACGCTGAACATGGAGGAGATGCAGGCCGCGCTGGAGCGTAAACCGCGCCTGATTGCCATTGGGTATGCTTCGAACTCACTGGGTACGATCAACCCGACGGCAAAGATCATCGAGATGGCGCACGCCGTCGGGGCGCTGGTCTACGTGGATGCAGTGCAGTATGCCCCGCACGGCCCGATTGATGTCCAGAAACTGGATTGCGATTTCCTGGTGTCCTCCGCCTATAAATTCTTTGGGCCCCATGCTGGTATCCTGTACGGCAAGCGCGAAATGATGGACGAATTGTTCGCCTACAAAGTCCGGCCGGCGACGAATGAGTTGCCCGGCAAGTTCGAGACCGGAACCCAAAACCACGAAGGGATTGCCGGTGTGCTGGGCGCGATCGAGTATTTCGAGTGGGTCGGGCGGGAATTCGGCTGCGAACACGTCGAGGGGTTGGCGGAAGATAGCTATCAGGGCCGCCGCATGGAATTGAAGAAGGCAATGACCGCTATCCGGTCGAATGAATTCGAACTCAGCCGTGCCCTGCTGGCTGCCCTGCAATCCATCCCCGGTTTGACCTTGTACGGACTTTCGGACGTGCGCCGCCTGGAACAGCGCGTGCCGACTTTTTCCTTCACGCTGAAAGGACAACATCCCCGGCAGGTGGCCGAGAAGTTGGCACAGAACGGCATCTACGTCTGGGATGGCAATTACTACGCCATAGGCGTCACGGAACGGCTCGAACTTGAGGAAAGGGGCGGCATGGTACGCGTCGGTGCGGTGCACTACAACTCGCTCGACGAAGTAGAAATGCTACGAGAGGCTCTGACCAGAATTGTTGCGGGGTGAGGTTTGCAGGGTTTATTTTCTCAAAACGGATTGGATCCGCTGAAGCCCGCGCCGAATGTTCTCGATCGAGGTCGCGTACGACAGGCGCAGATAGCCTTCGCCGTACTTTCCGAAGGATGAGCCGGGCAACAGGGAGACCTTCCCCTGTTCCAGGAGCATATTCGCTAGTTCGGTCGAGCCTGTTCCGGTCGCCTGGATGTTGGGGAAAACGTAGAAGGCCCCCTGAGGTTTCTGGCAGCGTATGCCGGGAATGGCGTTCAACCCAGATACGATCACATCTCTACGGCGCTGGTACTCTGCGACGACTACATCCACCTGCTCTTGCGGCCCGGTAAGAGCCTCTACACCGGCATCCTGCGTGAATTGAGCTGTGGAGCCGATGGAATGGGTGAGCAGCAATCCTACGCGCTGCGCCAGCTCGCGCGGCATAATACCGTATCCCAACCGCCAGCCGGTCATGGCGTAGGTTTTGGAAAAACCGTCCACGATGACCGTGCGGGCTTGCATCCCGGGCAAAGAAGCAATGGATGATGCCTTCAGCCCATCGTACACGATGCGGGAGTAGATTTCATCCGACATCACCCAGCAGTCGTATCGCCTGGCTCGGTCGGCGATGTGTTCCAGGTCGGCGGATGGGATCACGCCGCCTGTGGGGTTGCTGGGGGAATTCAGGATGATCAACCTGGTGCGTGTGCTCACCAATCGGTCGAAGGCTTCCAGATCGAAGGAGAAGTTGTTCTCCTCGCGCAGCGGCACGGGGACAGGCACGCCGCCCGCGACCCGGATCATGGCTTCGTATGTCGGAAAGCCTGGGTCGGGATAGATGACCTCATCTCCGGGTTCGACCAGTGCCAGGGTGGGGAAAAATAGGTTTGGCTTGGCGCCCGGGCTGACCACTACCTCATCAGGCTGGAACTGTAACCCCCGCTGCCGTCCGCCATCCTCGGCGATGATTTCACGCAAGGAGGACGTCCCGGCCGGCGGGGTGTAGCGGGTGCGCCCCGCGGCGATGGCGCGGATGCCCGCCAGGCTGACGTTGGAGAAGGTCTCGAAATCCGGTTGGCCGATTTCCAGGTGGATGATTTCGTTCCCTTCGGCCTCCATCTGCTGGGCGCGGGCAAGCACTTGATAGGCGCCTTCAGGTTTGAGGTGGTCGGTCCGCTGTGCGTAGGTCATAGCTCACGCTACTAACTGGCGGGCTATGCGGGCAGCGCTGGAAGCATCCGGGGCAAATGCATCCGCCCCGATCCGGTTGGCAAAGTCCTGGGTCACCGGCGCGCCGCCAATGAGCACCTTCACTTTCCCGCGCAGTCCGGCTGCTCTTAACGCCTCAATCGTGTCCTCCATTTTGTTCATGGTCGTCGTGAGCAGCGCGGACATGCCGATCACCTGGGCGCCATCCTGAGCTGCTTTTACGAAGGCTTCCGGCGGTACGTCTACGCCCAAGTCGCGGACCTCGAAGCCAGTCCCCTCCAGCATCATGGCGACCAGGTTCTTGCCAATATCATGCAGGTCGCCCTTCACCGTGCCGATGGCAACCTTCCCCGCGGACTTGACATTGGCTTCCATCAAACGGGGCTTGAGGAGTTTCAAACCTGCTTGCATGGCGCGGGCGGCGATCAGCATCTCCGGCACGAAAAAGTCGCCATTCTCGAAGCGCCGGCCGACTTCGTCCATGGCGGTGATCAGCGACTGGTTGAGAATGGCATCCGCGGGGATGCCCGCTTCGAGAGCAGCTTTGACCCCCGCTTCCGCCTCTGCGGCCTGTCCATCAATCACGTTCTGGTAGATTGCTTTCAGGTCCATGTTTTGTCCTCGAGTGACGATTCTCATCTAAGTACTTCACGAAAGTTGAGAAAATACCCGTTTTTGGGGGTGCGGGGCGGGCGTATGCCCGCCCCACACCCCCAAAAACGGACTTCTACCAGCCATTACGTGAACTACTGATTCTAGCTGGTATCGTAGCATAAAAGTGGCGCTTAGGCAAATGCGTCTGGGCTGCAGGGCTTTACATTCTCCATTAACCTGTCAATCTGAGGGGCATTCTTCCCTGGTACCGCCCGCCACCTGTACCTGCGTCAGGTGCAGGCAGGGCAGGTGTGCCCCGAAGCATCTCCGTAGCCACGCGGGAGACCCTTCGGTCGCAGAAAACGCTCCCTCAGGGTGACACGATAGGTAGGATTTCGATACTTTGTAAAAGCCTTATCCCGGGCCGATGAACTACTTTGCGTCGCAGGCTGGCATGATAAAATATGGGATATTAGACTGTAAATATCCAAATTGGTAAACCTAAAGGATCTTATGCTCCCCTCTTACATCCTTTCCCTGCGCGAGGGACTCGAAGCCGCGCTGATTATCGGTATCGTCCTGGGTGCGCTGCGCCAGATGCGCCGCCGCGACCTGGCCTCGCCTGTCTGGAGCGGCGCTCTCAGCGCGGCGCTGCTCAGCTTGCTGGCGGCTATCTTTCTCACCTACTTTGGCCTCGAACTGCAGGATCCAGTAGAAGCCATCTTCGATGGCCTCACCATGCTGCTGGCGGCCGGCGTCCTGACCTGGATGATCTTTTGGATGAGCCGCCGGGCGCGCACCTTGAAAAGCACCCTGGAATCCAATGTTCAACATGGATCCCAGGGCGGTAAACGTGCGCTCTTTGGCTTGGCTTTCCTGGCTGTGCTGCGCGAAGGGGTTGAGCTGGCCCTTTTCCTGACCGCCGCGACATTTGCCTCGGATGCCCGGCAAACGATCTTCGGCTCTCTCCTTGGCCTCGGCACGGCGATCCTGCTCGGCTGGTCGCTGTTTGCCACCACAGCCCGCCTCGATCTGCGGCGTTTCTTCCAGGTGACCGGCGTTCTGCTCATCTTTTTTGCCGCCGGGTTGGTGGCGCACGGCGTGCACGAGTTCAACGAGGTCGGCTGGATTCCGCCCGTCATCCAGCATGTCTGGAATATCAATCCCCTCCTGGACGAAAAGTCAACCCTCGGTCAGATGCTCGTGGCGCTGTTCGGCTACAACGGCGACCCTTCGCTGACCGAGATCGCTGCCTACCTGGCCTACTTTGCCGCTATCCTTTTTGGCCTGCGCCGGCCTGCCCAAAATGAGACTGCGCCCGAGTCACAAGGGTAAAAAAAAGCGGGTTTCCTGACACTCTAAGGGGTGATGCAGGAGAAACCCGCTCCTCTTTTTATCGAGATGATATGCTTACGGCCGATACACGTAGAAGTTGTCAAACAGGATGTCGGTGCCGAGTGTACCAAAGGTGCCGGCCATCAGGCCAACGTCGCCGCTGGTGAAGCTGCTGTCCGTCGCCGTGGCCGCCAGGTTGCCATTGACATACAGCTTCATATCGCTGCCGATGCAATCCGCGCGGATGTGGTTGGTCGCCGCGCCGAGAGTAATACCTTCCGCCTTTACCATATCGTCGGACGAAATCAACTGCTGGCTCCCGCCCTCGTACTTACCGATCGCGGCATAACCGTCGCTGCTGATCAGGAAGAAATAAAAGTTATCAGTATCCTGATAGCGGCAGATGAGGCCGAAATCGTTGTCATCTGGCCCGCCGGCTTTGGTGGCATCCACCTCGACGCGCACATCGCCCGGAAAAGATTTGCTCGGATTGGCCCAGATGTCATAATTGGTGTCATTCACGTAGAGGCGGTAACCGCCGTTGGCGTAATCGGAAACATAGTTGGTGTCCTGACGCTGGTCCCAGCCGCTGCCGGTGTTGGAAAAGTTGTCAGAGAACAAAACGTTGCTCGGCTGCCCTCCTCCGCCACCGCTTGCCGGTGTAGAGACGGGAGAAATGCTGCAAGCCAAAGCGACCAACACCAAGACAGCTAGGATTGCAAATATCTTTTTCATTTGTTCCTCCTGAAATAGAAATTTGGATAAAAATTCTCTCTATTAGTATACATTAGAACCGGTTTTTCTACAAAGCAACTCCCCGTCAGATTTGGTGTTTGCCTTTTTGTAACACGGTTTACTCGCATTCTGTGATTCTCATATTGACCTATCAGGAGGCTGCCGAATGGAACAAGACAACTTCAAAGTTTACAGCTACCGCTGGATCGTACTGCTGGCGTTCATGTTCGTCGTGGCCGTCAACCAGCTCCTGTGGATCACCTTTGCCTCGATCACGGGCGACGCCGCCAAATTCTATGGTGTTTCGGACCTGAGCATTGGTCTCCTGTCCATGAGCTTTATGATCGTCTACATCCTTGTCTCGATCCCGGCCTCCTGGGCGATTGACACTTACGGGCTGCGCGTTGCGGTCGGCATCGGCGCCGCTCTGACTGGCATCTTTGGCTTGATGCGCGGCCTCGTCGCGGCGAACTACACGATGGTGCTCGTTGCGCAAATCGGGATCGCTATCGGGCAGCCATTCATCCTCAACGCAGTGACCACGGTGGCAGCGCGCTGGTTCCCGGTCCGGGAACGAGCGACCGCCTCCGGGCTGGGATCGCTGGCGATCTACCTCGGCATCCTACTGGGCCTGGTGCTCACACCTTATCTTGCGCTCCATGCCGGAATCGGCAACATGCTGGTTATCTATGGGGTCATCGCTGTGGTGTCCGCAGTCCTATTTTTCGGATTTGCCAAAGAACATCCGCCGACGCCTCCCTGCCCGCCGGGAATGGAAGTGCGCTCGCTGGTCCTGGACGGCCTCAAGCAGACCTTTCGCGAGAGGAACTTCATCCTGCTCATGATCATCTTCTTTGTGGGGCTGGGCGCGTTCAACGCGGTAACGACCTGGATCGAGGATATCCTCAGGCCGCGCGGCTTCTCCAGCACGCAGGCGGGAATCGTCGGCGGGCTGATGATCGCGGGCGGTATTCTCGGTGCGCTGGTCCTGCCGAGCCTCTCCGACCGGTTCCGCAAGCGGACGCCTTTCCTAATCGCTGCCATCCTGGGTGCAGCGGTAGGGCTTATCGGCGTCACCTACGTCACGGTCTACTGGCTTTTGCTCGTCGCGGCCTTTGTCATGGGATTCTTCTTATTGAGCGCAGGCCCAATCGGATTCCAGTATGGGGCTGAGGTGACCTACCCGACCCCGGAGGGCACATCGAATGGCCTGCTCCTGCTGATGGGACAAATCTCGGGCATCGTCTTCATTTTTGCGATGGATAGTCTCAAATCCCCTACGACCGGTTCGATGACCACCTCTTTGGTCATGCTTGTCGTCCTTTTGTTCTTGTGCTTGCTGCTGGGGGCTCGCCTCAAGGAGCCGAAGAACCTGCTCACGGAACAGGCGAGCCAACAAGATAACCTGTAGTGCCGATTGTAGTGGCGACTTTAGTCGCTAATAACGGAACGGCTGAAGCCGTCACTACGGCATCATTCTTGATTTTGCCAGGGATCTACTAAAACCAAAGCGGGCTGGAAGTTAGAAGGCTCTTCGGGAAACTCCCGAAGAGCCTTCGACTGCATTTCTATAGCCCGCGCGCTGCCAACAACAGATATAATTCGCAATATGCCAAACGCTGTTCAAGACGCCAAACGCCATTTACGGGCGCAGAGCCGGCAGGTGCGCAAAGCCCTCGGCGAGGACTTCCAGCGTCAGGCCAGCGCCGCGATCTGCTGTCACATCGAAACCTGGCCGCTCTTTCAAAGATCTGAAACCGTCTTGACCTACATGCCCGTGCGCGGCGAAGTGGACCTGCGTCCGCTGCTGGAACGCCATCCGTACAAGCGCTGGCTGCTGCCTCGCATCCTGCCGGAAGGCCGCATGAACTTTCACCTCTACGATCCAGGGCGTCTGATCCGGCATCCCTATGGAATGCTCGAGCCGGACCCGGACCTGCCAATCGTCCCCGTGGAAGACATCCAACTGGCGCTGGTGCCCGGCCTGGCCTTCGACCGTCAAGGCTGGCGGCTCGGTTACGGGGGCGGATTCTTTGACCGCTTCCTGGCCGGATTCGCGCACGGCGTCAGCCTGGGCGTCACGTATCATGCTCTCCTCTTCGACCAGTTACCGCATCACCAGGATGACATCCCGGTGCAATATCTCGTGATGGAAGAGGGTTTGTTGGCGTGCGGCGATAGCCCTGGAACAACCCGAATCGAGTATGCAAATGAGCAACCATAAAAAAACTATTCGAAACCTGGCGATATTTTTCTTTTCTGTAGGCGTTTTGCTCGGCATGTTCCTGGCCGGGGCTGCCACCTGGACAGACCTGGAAGCAACCTTTTACGGCTTTGGGAAAGTAGCGGATAATCCGCTCACGACCCTGAGATGCCCCGTGCTGATGATGGCGACAGAGACCGGTATCATCCGCGCCACCCTCTCCAACAATTCAGAACTTCCGGTTGACGCCAGGGTGCGGGTCTACGTCAGTAATCCCGGCCCGATACGGATCATCGAGACGATCACCTCTCTCGCTCCAGGTGAAATCAAAATGTTGGAATGGACGGTGACTTCAGAGGATGTGGATTTCGGGAACCTGATCCTGTTAAAAGTATTGGCATTCGCCTACTATAAGGCCCCCGTTCGCGAGGAATGGTGTGGCATCCTGGTGCTAAACTTGCCCCACCTTTCAGGGAATCAGGTTTTCACCTCTGCACTGGGGCTCAGTTTAGCGGGTTTGTTGATTGGGATTGCCTTATGGGTGATCGGCGGCCGTCCGCTGACAGGGAAGACGCTTTTTGCTTTCCGCGCTATGATCTGGCTGGCGGCCTTCGTGCTGGCGGACATGGTTTTCAGCTTTATGGGTTTGTGGTTATTTGGCCTTGTCCTTTTCGTGGTGGCCGTATTGCTGATCCTCGGCGTTCTTACGAGCGCAATCCTAGCTTGGTAGGGGAGAGCTTCTAAAACAAGCCGCGCAATACCAGTAGGAGACCGACGATCGCCAGCGGAACGCCGACGATTGCCCCTACGACCGTCAGGCTGACCACCACGCCGACGATCATCAGCACCAGCCCGAGGATGACGGCCACCAATCGCCCGGTCAGCGCGACGATGCCGGCGACCAGTTTCCAGAGCGCTACAAAAGGCCAGAGGTACCAGGGGGTATGCTTGTCTTGTTTAGCTGTGGACATTTTTGCCTCCAAACCAGGTATACGTAGAATGTACCCCCCGGTTTCGATGCTCTTACTTCATAGGGATGATGCGCGGCTTGGGTTTTTCGGGCGGCTTGCGCAGCATGAAGCGGTAGGATAATTGCCCCAAGTGGATGATGTCGCCATGTTGGAGACGTTGGGGCTTATCCGTCAGCGCTTCGTAGTTGACCCATGTACCGGCGGTTGAGTTCTGATCCAGCAAGTAAAACCTGCCATCCCGCTCCTTCTTGAGGCGGGCATGCAACGGCGAGACGGAGGGATCGTCAAGTACGTGCGTGGCTTGGGTTGGGTCGGTGCCAAAGGTCATCTCGCTACCGGTCAGGGGGATGGGCGGCGCAGTCACCGGCTGGCCGTCGCCCTTCAGGCGAACGAGGTAGGCCGGTGCGGCCTTGCGTCGCTGCGCCCAGGGTAATTGCATTCCGTGTTTTTCTGTACGGGGGACTATCGGCTGAGTGAGCGGATCCAGGCGCATCTTACGTTCCAGGCGGCGCGCTGCGCTCGAGGAGCGGCGCAATCTCCCGCCTGTGACCAGGACGAGGGCTAACGCGGCCCCCGCCAGCAGTACTGCGCCGCCGGCTACCCACAGGCTGTTACGGGTCAGGAACGCCTGCAAACCGCGCGGCGGCCTGACGACCGTGACCGTCACCGGCACGCCCAGGCTGACCTTGCTCAGTCCCAGGCTGTCCACCGCCTCGACCTGCAGATTGTGCTGGCCGCTGGAGGTATAGCTGCTCAAATCCCAGGTGAATTTGTCGAACGGCGCGGCCGTGTTCTCGGCGGCGATTTGTCCATCCACGTACAATGTGGTGCGGACGAGCGGGCGCGAGTGGCTGTCGGGGAACTCGATGATGATCTCGACCGGCTGTTCGGTTGGCGCCAGCCTCAATGCGTTGTTCGTCTCCACGTCCGGACTCTGGCGAACGATCTGTTCAGGCAGCGAGACCAGGATCGGGTTGGGGGGCTGAACGTCCAAGTTGAAGGTCGAGGGCGCGGACAAAACGATCTGCCCGTTCAGGTCAACCTGTACCACCAGCTTGTGGCTGCCAGGCGTGCTAATGCCAGAGGTATAGGTCAATGTGTAGGAATGACGCAGCGGGGAGAGATAAGTTTCCAGGTCGGGGAGGTTTTCCTCGCCTGAGTAGGGGAAAGCTTGACCGCCCGTCTGGATGGCCAGGTCTTTGAGGGCGGTGGCACCGCTGGTAGAAAAATAATCTTTCGGGGCAACCATCCAGACGTAGACGTGGATTTTCAACTGGACGGCACGCGCCGTCAGGCTTTGCAGGGTCGAGATGGAATCGTAATCTAGGAGGGGTGTGATGAAAAGGACTGCCCGCTTCATGCCGGATTGCTCTGCCGGCTCCGCGGCGATATCGAGCGCCTGGGCGAGCGTGCCCAACGAGGGGGTTATGGAACGCGCCTCGGGCTGGTAAGCAGACAGGATGTTCAGAAAGTCGCCGACAGCCGGCAGGTGCAGGGAAACCAGTCCATCGGTTGTGACCAAGCTCAAGTCGTCAGTGGCATCGCCGGGACGCGCCGCGGCCCAGTCGCGCAGGGCTGAGAGAAGCTTGTCGCAACGTGAGACGGCGTTGGCGTTGCGGGTGGCGAAGACTGGGCCTGGATTGAAGGCCACCACGAACTGCGCGCCAGGCTCGAGTTCCTGGAGCGAATCGAGGAGGCGCGGCTGGTCGTCTTCCAGCATAGTGATCTTTTCCCCTGACAGCCCGGAGACGAACCCGCCCGCCGCGTCGAACACATCCAGCGTGGTGGTCATAGCAGGGAAAGCGCCCGTCTGCAGGTCGTAAAGGTCAATCCTCGCCTCGCCCTGGGCGCTTGAGTGCAGGAAAAATGCAAACGCCAGGGCCAAGCTGGTGAGAACCGCCAGGAACTTCCGCCTCAGCTCACGCTTCACCTTTCGCCATTCACTGTTGACTGATCACTGATAACTGATGACTGGTCACTGTCCTTCGGAGGCGGCAGCTTGATCCACTGGTGCGCGCCGGCCCAGGCCAGTAGCGGAATCCCGATAGCCGTGCCGGTCACCTGGTAAGGCACGCCGGCCATCACGCCCATCACCAGTCCCTTTGCGATCGAAGCCCCCCAACCATCTTTCGCCAGGTAACGCTGCACGAACATCGTCATGAGAAAGCCAACCGCACCGACCGAGACGCTGGTCAGGGCCAGCGCCAGCGGGTCAACAAGCTCGATCCAGCCGAAGACGTTATCCAGCACAATGGTCGTCAGGGCGGCCAGAGGGTGGATCGGAGGGGGCGGGATCGGGCGGCGGGGTTCGATGGTCATTGGTATCATTCCCATTCAATCGTTGCAGGTGGTTTGCTGGTAATATCATACACCACTCTGTTGATCCCGTGCACTTCATTCACGATGCGATTTGCCACGCGTGCCAGCAGCTCATGTGGCAACCGCGCCCAATCGGCGGTCATGAAATCCTCGCTAACGACGGCGCGGATGGCGGCCGCTTCCTGGTACGTGCGCTGGTCGCCCATCACGCCGACCGAACGCACCGGCAGCAGTACGACGAACGCTTGCGCCACGGGCTGTCTGGCAGTTGAACTACCGGACAACACAGGTTTGTCCATCAGCCCGGCGGCGGATAACTCTTCGATCAGGATGGCATCCGCAGCCCGTAGACGCGCCAGCCGCTCGGTGGTCACCTCGCCCAGGCAGCGCACGGTCAACCCCGGACCCGGGAACGGCTGCCGCCAAACCAACTCAGGGGGCAGCCCGAGCGCCTCGCCAACGGCGCGCACCTCATCCTTGAACAGATACCGCAGCGGCTCGACCAACTCGAATTGCATCTCCTCTGGCAAGCCACCGACGTTGTGGTGCGTATTGATGCGCTCTACCTTGTCCCGCTCCGGCGCGCTGGATTCGACCTAGTCTGGGTAGATCGTTCCCTGTACCAGGTAGTGGGCGCCCTCACCCCTAGCCCCTCTCCCACCAGAGGGAGAGGGGTATCCTGCTATTTGCATGGCCTGGCGCTCGAAAATGCGGATGAATTTCTCGCCGACGATCTTGCGCTTCTGCTCCGGGTCGGTGACGCCCCGCAAAGCGCTCAAAAATTCTCCGGCGGCATCCACCGCGACCAACTCTGCGCCCAGCAGCCTGCGGAAAGCCGAAACGACCTGCTCCGGCTCGCCCTGTCGCAGCAGACCGGTATCCACGAACACGGCCACCAATTGGTCGCCAACCGCATCATGCACCATCGCCGCGGCGACCGCCGAATCCACCCCGCCGCTGACCGCCGCCAGCACGCGCGCGCCGCCCACTTGCTTGCGGATGCGTGCCACGCTCTCCTCGATGATGGAGGCCGGCGTCCATTCCGGTTTTGCGCCGCAAACGTCCACCACGAAGTGGCGCAGGATCTCCGCGCCAGAGGGTGTATGTTTCACTTCAGGATGGAACTGTACGCCATAATATTTGCGCTGCAAATCGCCCATCGCTGCGATGGGACTGTTCTCCGATCTTGCCAGCGGCGCGAATCCCTCCGGCGGACGCGTGATGCGGTCACCATGCGACATCCAGGCCGGGAAGGGAGCGGAGGGGAGCAGGGGAGCAGGGGAGAGAGGGTGAACGGTAGCCGAGCCGTATTCGCGCTCGGCGGAAGGATGGACTTTGCCGCCCAGGGCGAACGTCAGGGCTTGCATCCCGTAACATATCCCAAAGATCGGCAGGCCGGAATCCAGGATAAATTTCTGGATATGCGGTGCGCCATCCTCGTAAACGGATCTCGGCCCACCGGACAGAATAAAGCCCTTGGGCTTGAGTGCCATTACCTTATCCGCAGGCGCATCCCAGGGGAAGAGTTCGCAGTAAACGTGCGCCTCGCGCACCCGGCGTGCGATCAGTTGGGCGTATTGCGAACCGAAGTCGAGGATGGCGATTGAATCAGTCATCAGTTATCAGCGATCAGTCATCATTCGTTAGAAATTGGAAATTCAGAAATGAGTTGAAAATGCAAATGCGGAAAATCCTGAAACTTGCCGCCGTTGACAATCAACCGGTAGCCGCTCTCGGCTAAGCCGAATTCTTTGACCAGGCTTTGCACTGCGTTGAACAGGTCGGCCAGAAAAGCCGAATCCGCCGCGTACAGGTCTTCGAGGCGGGGAATGGCCTTTTTCGGGACGAGCACTACGTGGAACGGATACGAAGGCTTTGGATGGCGAAAGGCCAACAACGTATCCGTCTCGCACAAGCGTTTGACTGGAATAGCGAAACTCATGTAGGTAAACAGCCAACTATTCAGGCGTGACACATTATACGTGGCACGTGACACTTTACTCATTCACATCCGCCGAAAATGATCTTATCGCCCTCCAACGAGGTGATGCACACCAGCGATTCGACCGGCACGCCCAGCGACTTGAGCGCGGAGCGCCCGCCCTCGAAGGTTTTCTCGATTAACGCGCCGACGCCGACGATGGTCGCCCCGGCGGCTTGCGCCAGTCGGACCAGTCCCATGATGGTCGCGCCGCTGGCGAGGAAATCGTCAATGATGAGGATACGCTCGTTTCCAGCCAGGTACTCCGGCGCGACGAGAAGCTCCGTCATCACGCCCTTGGTGTGCGAGGGCGCCAGCGTCAGCAAGACGGCGTTCGTCATCGTGACCGGCTTGGTCTTACGGGCATAGACCACCGGCAATCCAAGGTGCATGGCAGTCATCAATGCCGGGGCAATGCCGGAAATTTCGGCAGTCAGGATCTTGGTCGCGCCGACACCCGCGAAACGACGCGCCAACTCATGCCCGCAGGCATCCATCAGCCGTGGGTCCACCTGGTGATTGACGAAGCTATCAACTTTCAAAATGCCGTTGCCGAGATTCTTCCCGTCACGTAAAATGCGCTCTTTGAGTTCTTCCATTGCTCCTCCATAAATCAATGAACTGGTCACTGGATTGTACAACGGCCTGAAAGAACCTGCCAGAGGTACGACGGGAGAGTATGTTAGAATCCTCCCCGTGAACGAGAAACCCCACCTGGTGCTGGCCTCCAATTCGTCGCGCCGGAGACAGTTGCTGGCGCTGACCGGCTGGGCGTTCAGCGTGGTGCCCGCCGAGGTGGATGAGAGTCAGTGCCCCGGCGAAGCACCCGGCGACTACGTGCTGCGCCTGGCCCGGGGCAAAGCGCGCGCCTGCGCCGGACAAGCTGAAGAAGACGAACTCATCCTGGCCGCCGATACAGCCGTCGTGGATGGGGAGGAGATCCTCGGCAAACCAAAGAACAAAGCCGAGGCGGCCAAAATGTTAGCCGCGCTGCGCGGGCACAGCCACCAGGTTTGCACCGGCGTTGCCCTCTTGCGGGTGAAGGATTGGCATCTGGTGACAGACCTGTGCGTCACCGAGGTGCCGATGCGGGCTTACGGTGATGAAGAGATCGCCGCCTATGTCGCTACTGGCGATCCGCTGGACAAGGCCGGCGCGTATGGTATCCAGCATCCACAGTTCCAGCCGGTAGAGAAGTTGAGCGGTTGCTATGCCAGCGTGATGGGCCTGCCGCTCTGCCATCTGGTGCGCAGCCTGAGCCGATTCGAGGTCACGCCTGCCGCGGACGTGCCCGGCAACTGCCAGTCTGCGCTGAATTATCCCTGCCTAATCTCCCGCGCCGTTCTGAACGGTGAACAGGTTGGTTGATACGAAAAGGTAATCCATGAAGCGAATTTGCTGGTTTTACCTTGTCTTGACTTTCATTCTGTTGGCGGCTTGCAGTAACAGCAGCGGTAATGGCAATGCCGGGAATTCCACCTCCATGCCCACAGCCGTGGTTGTTACCACGCCTGCGCCCAACGCAGAGGCTGCCATGAGCGCTTACCTGGATGCGCTGATGGTCGAAGACTACGCCGCAATGTACAACATGCTGACCCAATCTGTCCGCGCCAGCATCTCGCAGGATGATTTTACTACTCGTTATGAAAGCGCTCTGGCAGCCATGAGTGTAAGCCAGATGGAATACAGCATCCTCTCCACGCTGACCAATCCCGGCAACGCGCAAGTGGCTTACCGCATCACTTATCATTCCAGCTTGTACGGCGACTTACAGCACGATATGACCGTTCACTTAAGCCTGGAGAACGGCCAGTGGCGACTCCAATGGGACGAGAGTCTGATCCTGCCTGAACTGGCGGGCGGCAACAAGCTGTTGAGCGATTACAGAATCCCAGCGCGCGGTGACATCTACGACCGCAGTGGGAACGCCCTGGTCACGCAAACGAACGCCGTGGCGATTGGCCTGGTCGCCGGGCAGATTCCCCCGGATAACGAAGAGTTCCTGTTCACCGAACTATGGCGACTGACCGGCGTCCGCCCAGAGGCCATCCGCACCGCTTACGAAAATTACCCCTCCGGTTTGTACGTCCCGGTCGGCGAGGCCAGCCAGGAGGCAGTGGATAGCCGCTATAACATCCTATCGGCCTTCAGCGGCCTGCGGTTGAGCGCCTATACTTCCCGCTATTACTACACCGCCTCGCAGGCCATCGGGTATACGCAGGCGATCTTCCCGGAGGAGTTGGATGCCTACCGCCGCTTGGGATACAGCGGGGGCGAGCGCGTCGGCAAGATCGGCGTCGAGAAATGGGGAGAGCCATACCTGGCCGGCAAGAACGGCGCGACGCTCTATCTCGTGGATGCGAATGGGAATATTGGGAATTCGCTCACACAGACCGAATCCGAACCGGCCGCATCCATCTACTTGACGATCAATAAGGATTGTCAAGAACAAGCCCAACAGGCGATGGACGGCCTGCCTGGCGCCATCGTGGTTCTGGAGCGCGATACGGGCCGTGTGCTGGCAATGGTCTCTTCACCGGGTTTCGACCCCAACCTGTTCGACCCGAACAACTACAACAGCATGAACCTGGCAAACATGGTCAATGACCCGAATCAGCCGCTCTACAACCGCGCTTCGCAAGGACAGTATCCGCTTGGCTCGGTGTTCAAGGTTGTTACTATGGCCGCCGCCCTGGAAAGCGGCGCATTCACGCCCGAATCGACTTACGATTGTCAATACGATTTTACCGAACTCGGTCCGACTCACATCCTTCACGACTGGACCTGGGAACACTGCCAGAACGAGCTGCAGGAAGACCCAACCCTGCAGCAGTGCAAAACCAAACCCAGCGGCATGTTGACCTTACCGCAAGGTCTGATGCGTTCCTGTGATCCCTGGTTCTT
Source organism: Anaerolineales bacterium (assembly GCA_022865905.1). GTDB lineage: Bacteria > Chloroflexota > Anaerolineae > Anaerolineales > Villigracilaceae > CG2-30-58-95. The sequence goes on from JALHUM010000040.1 coordinate 22,768, forward strand.
CCATATTGGTTTCGACCTGTTCAATCAAGGCAAGGCTACAGCCATCTCAGATATGGCGACCGGCTTCGGCTTGGGACAGGCAACCGGCATAGAGCAGGTGGCCGAGTCGGAGGGACAGGTGCCGGTGCCGGGCGATGGCGTCCAGGCGACCAGTTTGGCCGTCGGCCAGGGGGATCTGCAAGTCACGCCCTTACAGGTAGCTGATTTTATGGCTGCAATCGGCAACGGCGGCACCCTCTACCGGCCGCAATTGGTGGAAAAAGTTGTTTCGGCAAGCGGCGAGAAGTTGCTTGATTTCCGCCCGGAAGTGCGCGGGACGCTGCCCCTCAAGCAGGAAAACTTGAAGGTCATCCAGGATGCCATGCGCGAAGTGGTTACGAACCCGCGCGGCACGGCCTACTTCCGCCTGAGCACGCTCAACATCCCCATGGCGGGTAAGACCGGCACCGTCGAAACCGGCTTCACGGAACCCCACGCCTGGTTTGCGGGCTACACCCTGGCGAACCGTCAAGGCAAGCCGGACATTGCCATCGCGGTGGTCGTCGAGAACAAAGGGGAAGGCTCCGACTGGGCCGCGCCCATTTTCCGACGCATTGTGGAGATCTATTTCTACGGCAAGCCGCAAAGCGTGTACTGGTGGGAATCGGGCATCGGTATCGTCCCCCCGCCCACTCCTCAAGGCCAGGAAACGCCTACACCATAGACTGAACTGTATGCCGATGCGAAGCACCTACTCGGCAAAAGGGCTTGTCCCTGGCCTCATCGTCCGCGCCCAATCGGGCTTTTTCACCGTCCAGACCGAAAGCGGCTCCCTGACCTGTCAACTGCGCGGCCGCCTCAAGCAAGGCCCCCGCCTGGGCGACATCGCCGCCGTCGGCGACCGGGTGCAGGTGACACCTCTCACCGACGGGACGGGGATGATCGAGTCCATCGAACCGCGCGCCAGGTCCCTGGTCCGGCTCGACCCGAGGCCGAAGGGCGTCTACCAGCAAATCATCCTGTCCAACCCCGATCAGGCTGTGTTCGTCTTCGCCTGCGCCAATCCCAGCCCACACACGCGTATGCTCGACCGCTTCTTGGTCATCGCCGAGAAGCAAGGCCTGCCAGCCATCGTCGTCGCCAATAAGCTCGACCTGGTGGACCGCGAAGAGGCTGAGGCAACCTTTGGCTACTACCCGGCGCTCGGCTATCCGGTGCTCTATATTTCGGCCAAGACCGGCGAGGGGATCGAACTCCTGCGGGCGCGGCTGACGGGCAAAGTATCCGCCCTGGCCGGGCCGAGCGGGGTGGGCAAGTCCAGCCTGCTCAACGCCATCCAGCCTGGGCTGGGACTGGCCGTGCGCGAGGTCGGCGAGGCGACCGATCGAGGCCGCCACACCACCAACGTGCGCCAGCTCTTCCCGCTCGATGGTGGCGGTTACGTGGCCGATACGCCCGGCCTGCGCACGCTGGCGCTTTGGGATACCGAGCCGGAAGAACTGGACGGCTACTTCCCGGAGATCGCCCCGCTGGTGGCGCAGTGTGCGTTCAGCGATTGCACCCACAGCCACGAGCCGGACTGCGCCGTGCGGGCCGCGGTGGAAGCGGGCAGCGTACAGCCGGAACGGTATGATTCTTACTTGCGGTTACGGGCAGGGGAGGAGTGATCAGTGACCAGTGAACAGTTATCAGTGACCAGTCAGAATTGGGGATTTTTAGGACATGAATGGGCGGTGGAGATGCTGAAACAGCACATTGCCCACCAGGCGGTACGCCATGCGTACCTCTTTACCGGCCCCCCCGGCCTGGGCCGCCGCAGCCTAGCTTTGCGCTTTGCCCAGGCCTTGAACTGTCCCCAGCCCCCTACCCCGGGCGAACCGTGCCGCAATTGCCGAACTTGCAAGCAAATCGAAGCTATGCAATATCCAGACCTTGCGGTCGTGCAGGCTGAAAAAGAGGGTGGCGTGCTCAAAGTCGAGCAAATCCGCGAGGTGCGGCACAGCCTGTCGCTGGCGCCGTACCAGGGGAGATACCGCGTCGCCCTTTTCCTGCGCTTTCAGGAGGCGAATCCCAACGCGGCCAACGCCCTGCTCAAGACCCTCGAAGAAGCCCCTCCGCAGGTTATCCTGCTCCTGACCGCCGACAGCGTTGACCTGCTCCTGCCAACCATCCTCTCGCGCTGCGAGGTGATGCGCCTGCGGCCGCCGTCCATCGAAACCGTGCAGGCTTATCTACAGGAACGTGGAGCAGACGAAGCCAAAGCACGCCTGATCGCGCATCTTTCGGGTGGGCGTCCCGGTTATGCCCTGCGGCTGATGCAGGATAAGGCTGCATTGGAGTTCCGCCAGACACGGCTGGAAGATTTTCAAAGACTGCTCAAGTCCACTCGCCGCGAGCGCTTCGCCTATGCCGAGAAATTGACAGACCGAAAAAACGAGGCGAAAGAACGCTTCCGCGAAACGCTGCTCATCTGGGTCTCGTTCTGGCGGGACGTGATGCTGCGCGCCGCCAAAGCGGATGCCCCACCTACCAACATTGATCGCACAAATGAGATTGAAGTACTGGCCGCACAGTTATCTCTACCCGAGACGCGCCGCGTGGTCACAGACATGGAGCACGCAGTAGACCGGCTGGAGAGGAACGTCAATGCCCGGCTGCTGGCAGAAGTACTGTTACTGGATTGGCCGCACATAAAATAGACCCGACAGGCTAGTCATGACCTGACACACCGATTTCTCTGGAGTGTTAACGCCTGGCAAATATTCTGTAGTGGATGCCATCGAAATTGACCGTTGAGAGCCGTCACATCTGGATAACCCAGGCGAAATCGTGCGCGGGAGCCCATATCTGGGGTTTTCTTGATCGACGATGCCGCCAGGAATACTTGCCAATTTTGAGGCCCCAAAAATCTCCCAGGGAAATCGGTGTGACAGCAAAAGGAAACTGTCCCCACTGCGGCATCATGATCGCCGGCATATGGCCTGAAGATCCCAAACGTGTCTGGTTAAATAGTTTTGGCATGCCGATACCAATTTATTAGACCAAATTCTAGAGAGCTCAACAAAAAAAACGTAGATGGCGAGGGAGCTTGCCAGCTACGTTTTTTCTAACCCCTCCAAAGATATGTCTACTTCAAGTTTTGGTCGGCGTAGTGACACGCCACGAAGTGACCCGGTACCAACTCCTCATAGGGTGGCTCCTCCACGTAACAGCGATCGGTCGCGACCGGACAGCGGGTGTTGAAATTGCAGCCAATAGGTGGATTGACTGGGCTGGGGATATCCCCCATCAGGATGATGCGCTTGCTTTTTTTAGTAACATCTGGGTCGGGAACGGGGACGGCTGACATCACCGCCCGTGTTCGGATTGATAAATCAAATCGTGTTCTTGTCTAGCCATACCTCGGCGGCCATTGAGCCGTTGCGGATTGACGCGCGCTCTGCGTTGATTTCGATTTGGACGGTTGTGGCGGGGGGGCGACCAGTGCCTGCGGCAGATCGTCACGGATTTCGGCATTCTCAGTGGCGCGCACACGCAGACTGTCAGACCCCCAGGGTTCGATCCGCACGGTCTGATGTCCCAGGTTCCAGACAAGTGTCTGATCCTGCCGCTCAAAGCCAGCCAAGATTCACTCCTTAATCACTGCTTCCCTGTTCCTATTAACTCGTTAGATATTCAAACGCGGGTCCAGCGCGTCACGCAGGCCGTCGCCAAGTAGGTTGAACCCCAGCACGGTAATCACGATGGCAATGCCAGGAATGAACAGCAGGTGTGGAGCATTGAACAAATTGTTGCGCTCCTCGCCCAGCATCAGTCCCCACTCGGGTGTGGGCGGTTGTGCCCCCAGCCCCAGAAATGAGAGGGCTGCGGCGTCGAGTATAGCTGTCGCAATACCGAGTGTTCCCTGAACGATGAGGGGGGGCATGGCATTAGGCAGAATGTGGCGGAATAAGATATGGGAGGGAGACGCACCCAGAGCGCGATCGGCGGTCACAAAGTCCAGCTCTTTGACCGAGAGCACGCTGGAGCGCACAATGCGGGCGTATTGCGGAATGGAAACGATACTGATCGCCAGGAGCGTGTTGATCAATCCCGGCCCCAATACAGCGACGATGGCGATGGCGAGAAGCAGACTCGGAAAGGCCAACAGTACGTCCATCATACGCATGATCAGGTTATCCAACCAGCCCCCCACGTAACCGGATACCGCGCCGAGCAAGGTTCCCACCACGATCGCAAACGTTACGCATACAAACCCGATCTGCAATGAGAGTCGGGAGCCAAAAACCACCCGGCTGAAAAAGTCCCGGCTGTTACCGTCAATTCCAAAGTAGTGCTCAGTCTGATCGGCGGGACATCCCAGCAAATGGATGCACGGGGGGGTGTTGCGTTTGGCGTCGTCCAAAATCTTGGTCGGGTCGTACGTGGCGATAAACGGGGCAAAGATCGCAATCAGGATCAGCGTGCCCAACATCAATAGCCCTGTGACAGCGGAGCGTTTTTTAAGTAGATGGCGCAGTGCGTTGCGCCACAAACTGTTCGGCGGCCCAGCTGAAGCCTGGGTCTCCAGCGCGTTATCGAGTTTCATTCAGTGCTCCACTATTGAAGATGAATGCGCGGATCGAGATAAGCATAGGATGCATCCACGATGAGATTGACCGTTACAAAAATGAGTGCGATGATGACAGTGAAAGCCTGCACGACAGAATAATCGCGCGCAAAGATGGAAGCCACGAGGAAGGTACCTACCCCCGGCAAGCTGAACACGGTTTCCGTCAGAACTGCGCCGCCCAGCAAAGTGCCTAGCTGCAGCCCGACAATGGTGATGATCGGCAGCATGGCGTTGCGCAGGGCATGGCGAAGGATGACCACGCGCTCGGGTAGCCCTTTAGCGCGAGCAGTGCGAATATAGTCCAGTCCCATTACCTCCAAAAGACTGGAGCGCGTCATGCGGGCGATGATGGACATCGGGATCGTGCCTACAGCTATAGAGGGGAGGATCAAGTGGCGCAGTGCATCTCCCAGCACCTTCCAGTTCCCGGAGATGAGCGAGTTAAAGACGACCAGATTCGAAGCAAAGGTGACCAGAGCCAGTGGAATGCCGCTCAGGTTTTGGAGATGAAAGGTAACGGTGAGCGGCGTCACAGTCGTGCCCGGGGTGAGACGCCCTGAAGGCGCCAGCCAGAGTGGTGTACCTTTGAGCATGATCGCGAACAGATAAGCCAGCATAAGTCCCAACCAGAACACCGGCATCGAGACACCAAAGTTCGCAAGGATCATCGTCAGCACATCAATGATTGAATTGTGTCTGGTGGCGGAGATTATTCCCAATATAATGCCAACTACGGTCGCGAACAGCATGGCGAAGATGGTCAACTCTACTGTCATAGGCAGGCGGAGCAGTACGATACCAACGACGGGCTGGCTGGTGCGCAGTGAGGTTCCCAGGTTTCCCTGCGCCAGATTGCCAAGGTAACGAACAAACTGAACAGCGATGGAATCATTGAGGCCTGTGCGTTCGCGGTATTGAAAGCACGACTCGGGTGTGAAATGTTCGCCTAGCGCCATCATGCAGGGGTCGCCTGGAATGAGCCGGCCCAGAGCGAAGGTGCTTAGCAAAATGCCAAACAGCACCGGGATAACCAGTATCAATCGCCGAACGAGAAAGCTTATCATTGTGTTGGACCGACCTCCGAACCAGAGTAAGGAGCGATGGGGCATTGCCCGGTGCAATGCCCCATCGCCAACACGATCATACAAGAAGCAATCTGTTACTACGGTGCGTTCAGCTGCTTGGCAAAGTAGCCGCTGAAGTATTCAAAGACGCCTGTGTTGCCCTTGTGCAGCGGATTCAAAGCATCCCACATCACGATAAAGGTCTCCACGACGTCATTCGCATCCATAGCTGTCTCGTCGCTGAACTTGGCGTTCTTGTTCAGGGTGAACGTCCACTCTTTCAAGTCTGCACTAGCCGTATAGCTTTCGGCAGCCGAAGGCACGAGTTCCGTCGTATCTGGCTTGTACCAATACAACGTGTCAAAGATGTGGTAACAGGGACGCAGCGTTTCACCGTCGGTCTCGTCGTTGCAGTACAGGCTGATCGGCTCGCCGTTCTGTATAAAGTTCAATTGATCCTGGCCCGGCACCGACATAAGGTTGAACATTTCGTCGGCCAGCGGGCTAGCCTGGGCGCCATCCACGGTCGCCTTATAGGCGATGCCGTTGGTGCCATGTGCAATGGGGATCATCGGTATATGCTGCTTGACTAACTCAGCGACTTTGGCGTATAGCGTATTGCGCTGAGCGGGGTCGGCCACCTGGCCGGCTGCGTGGATCGCATCGACGAGGTCGGGATATACATCGCCGAAGTTCTTGGACGCGCCGGTAAAGTGAAAGTCGTAAAAGTTGGTCGGGTCGGGATAATCTGCGCCCCAACCCAGCATGAACATGCCTTGTTCGCCGGCGGCAACAGAGGCCAGGAATTTGCCGGATTCGATCGGTTCGAGCGTGACATTGACGCCGATCTGAGCCAATTGCGACTGGATCTCCTGCCCCACCTTACCGGGCAGCGGCAGATAAACGCGCACTACGTCGCGATAGGACAGGGTTGTCGAGAACCCGTTCGGGAAGCCCGCATCGGCCAATAGGCTCTTGGCCGCGGTGACATCATAGTCATACCACTTGAAGCCATCGATGTAGCCAGGCACCATTACAGGCGGGACGAACTGTTCAGCAATAATCGAGCCAGCCGGGTAATAGTTGTCTACAATGCGATTCTTATCGATCGCCATGGCCAGGGCTTGGCGCACTTTTTCGTTGTCGAACGGTTTGATGGTATTGTTAAAGCCCAGGTAAAAGACGTTGAGCCCGGTTCGCGGAAGCAATTTGAGCGTGGGATCGGCTTGTATCTTGGCAAAGTCATCCGGGCTGGGGTTGTCAATAATATCTGCTGTGCCAGCCTGCAGTTCCAGCAAGCGGGCGGCAGCTTCACTGTTCCAGCGAATGATGAACTCCTTGTTCTTGGGCGCGGGGCCCCAATAGTTCGGATTAGGAACGAGAGTCAGGTGATCGCCGCGCACCCATTCCTTAACCATGTAAGGGCCGGTGCCAATGGGATTGTTGAGCAAATCAGCCCCGCCGCCCCCGGTCTTTTCCAGGTATGCAGCGCTCTGGATGCCGAATGCCGGGAAGGCCACCTTGGACAGGAAGGCTGGATCCGGCGTGCACAACGTGAACTTCACTGTGTATTGATCGATGGCCTCAATGGACTTTATCTCTCCGCCATATGTGCAATCCGGGGCGGCCAGGCTCAACGGCTGGAAGGCAACCGGAGGGCTAGTTGGGACTTGCGTTGCCGGGACCACAGTGGTGGTTTTTGGCCCGCAGGCCGCCAGAATCATGCTGGTCAAAACGACCAGCGCTATGAGCAAAAACATTGAGCGTTTCACAATCTTTCTCCTCTCAAAATTTGGAAAAACTAAAGGTTGGGTTTGGGGGGAAACAAAAATAGTATCGCTGCCTGGCACCTCCTCTATCTAGTAATAAGGAACATTAGAGTTTATGCACAATAATGTTTTGATACAAAAGTAGGCTATGCTGTCATTGCGAGGAGCGTTCTTTGCGACGAAGCAATCCCCAGGTGGTCTGTTTTGCCTCATAATCGGGAGATTGCTTCGCCAAAGTGCGGCTCGCAATGACACCTACGAGCGAATCTCTTATTGTGAATAGAATTTATTATACAGCAAATTTACTAAAATGCGACGTGTGGAATGCCGGGGCCGCGCAGATTTACCTCCGCCGGATTCGAGGGCCACACGCCAGCCACCGGCGCGTCGCCTGGTCAGCGACCTGGAACGCGCGGTAGGTCGGCTGGAGAAGAACGTCAACGCCCGTTTGTTGGCTGAGGTGCTGCTGTTGGATTGGCGGAAGATAAAATAAACCCGACAGGCATGTAATGGCCTGTCGGGTTCGCGTTTGCTGGAATACAGCGATTACATGTGCCGCGAGCTGTGCGGGTCGAAGGCGTCCCGCATCCCATCTCCCATCAGGTTGATGCTAAGGATGGTAAAGATGATGAACAGGCTCGGGAAGACCCACATCCACCAGGCGCCTCTTTGTATAAAGGACTGGGCGCTGGTGAGCATGTTGCCCCACGAGGCGGTCGGCGGTTGGACGCCCAGGCCGAGGAAGGATACGTAGGCCTCCATCAGGATGGCGCCCGCAAGGCCCAGGGTGGCCGAAACGATGATGATGCCCAACGTATTCGGCACCAGGTGATTGAAGAAAATGCGGGAATTACTGGCGCCGAGCGATCTGGCAGCAGAAATATAATCCATTTCCTTCAACGAAAGAACATTCGCCCGCACGATACGCGCCAGGTACATCCAGGAGGTCAGACCGATGACCAGGATGACAATCCCTACACTTCCGCTGAAGGATAGGCCGAAGATATTGATTGTTTGAACATCCTTGCCCAGGAACTTGCCCAAAACGATCAGCAGGAAAAGGGACGGGATGGAGAGCATCGCTTCGGTAAAGCGCATCAGGATCGCATCCACCCAGCCGCCATAATAAGCGGCTACGCCTCCCAGAACGGTTCCAACAGAGATCTCGATAACGACCGCTAGAAGGCCAACGATCAAGGAGATCTGCCCACCATAGACGACCCGGCTGAAACTATCCCGCCCGATGCTGTCGGTTCCGAACCAGTTTTCGGCGGAAGGCGGCGTTAAGTTCGCTTTCAAATCTACTGAGTTCGCCTTTTCGAGAGGGATGAAAATCGAACCGACGATGATGAAAAGCAATAGAAGAGCAATCCCAATCCCCCCGGCCAGCGCCATCTTGTGCTTACGGAAACGCCTCCAGATCAATTGACCGGGGGTCAGCGCGGCGCCGGTAGATTCTGCTTTTAGCGTAGAAATTCCGTTTGAGTTCAAGGTATCCGACGACATAGGCTCTCCGTAGATCAACCCAAACGAATACGCGGGTCAACGAGGGTATAGACCATATCCGTGATGATCGTGAACAGTACCACCGCAGTAGAAACGATCAACAGCACGCCGAGCACCACCGGGAAGTCGCCGCGCTGGGCGTATTCCCAGAACAGCCGTCCCATGCCGGGCCAGGCAAAAACGGACTCGGTCACCAGCGCGCCGCCGAGCAAATAGGGAATGTCCAATCCGATAATGGTCACAAACGGCAGGGCGGCATTGCGCAAGGCGTGCTTATAGAGCACGGCCCGTTCGGTGAGCCCCTTGGCGCGCGCCGTGCGGACATAGTCCATGCCAAGAACTTCCAGGATACTGGAGCGAATAAAGCGGGAATAGTTGGCCGTTGTGATGATGACCAGCGCCGATACAGGCAAGACCATGTGGCGTACTAACTGGCCCAGATCTTTTGGATCCCAAATATCTGCTCCAGTCGGCATGTAAGGCCAGCCCATCTGTTTAAACTTGACCGCAAAGATCAAGATCAGTCCCAAAGCGATGAAAAAGATCGGCATGGAATAGCCGACGAATGAAAAGGTTGTGATCAGGTTGTCCAGAAAAGAATATTGCTTGACGGCTGAAATGATCCCCAGTATCAAAGCGACTGCCAGGGTGATGATCTCGGCCGTTACCATGAGGATGAGTGTCATCGGAAGGCGTTGGGCGATCATCAATGAAACAGGCTGCTTGGAAAAGAAAGATTTACCCAACTCGCCTTGCACAGCCAACCCCAGCCAGCGCAGATATTGCACCGGCAAGGGCCGGTTCAGCCCCAGGCGCTCACGCAGCGCGGCGCGGTCAGCGGCGCTCATGTTCGGGTTGGTCGCATACTGGGCCAGGGGGTCCGCCGAAAGGCGTGTGAGGATAAAGCACAAGACGGTGATGATTAAAAGAGTGAAGAGGGCTTGGACCAAACGACGTGCCAGGTAAGACCACATGCGCAACTCCTCGGCTTTCTCATGGAATTTGACCAAGTATGCTACAGGCTGGGTTTTGCGTCAATGGTATTCATTATCAGTAATTCACGAAAAGGCTTCGTAGTGGCGACTTCCCTGGCACCGCCCGCCAGGGCAGGTGTAGTCGCTTTTTCGCCGCACGACTGAAGTCGCCACTACGATTTCGTGATCTACTGATTATACAGAGTTTATATGGCATGAGAGGCAGGGAGATTTCCCTGCCTCTCAATGTCATTCTACAACTTTGACTTGCTACTTGACGTCCCAGACCTCGGAGTTCCAGTCCAGGTTGCTCGCAAAGCCGAAGGGGCCGGGCACAAAGCGATCCACCATGCCGTAGACGTTGGCACGGGCGTACATCATGACAACTAAGTAGTTGTCGAAGATGTATTTCTGCAACTCATCAATGGCTACCTTGCGGGCGGCCGGGTCAGCGGTAGCGTTCACCGCTGCCATCAGTGTATCCAGGGCGGGATCGCAGATATGATAGTTGTTCGCGCCGGATGGGTTGCCCGTACTCGGTACGGTTTTGCAGGCGTAGCTATCCTCCACGCCCGTCATCGGGTCGGGATAAAAGCCAGTGGTGTATCCATCCATATCGAACTTGCCAGTCGCCATGTTACCGCCGTCGCTATAACCAGCGAAGAAGGTGCCAGCCGGGGTGTGGATCGGCTTGAACTCGATGCCAATTTTCGCCAGGTCAGACTGAACCGCAGTGGCAATATCAATACGAATCGGCGCAGTGGTGGTCTCGAAATTGAAGGACAGCTTGGTTTCCACACCATTGCACATACCAACGCGGATGCCATCCGCGCCGAGGGTGTAGCCGGCCTGGTCGAGCAAGGCGGCGGCCTCGGTGGGATTGTAGGCGTCCGGCGTCAGGCTGGCGTTCGTCCATGACGAGTTTGGCCACTGCGTGGCGGGAACGATTGTCTCGCCAGCCAGAAGGCTATCCACAATGGTCTGGCGGTCGATGCCGAGGGTAATGGCCTTACGGACGCGTACATCCTTGAACGGGCAGAAGCCGTCCAAATCGGAGATGCCCTTGCCATCCACGCCGGCGGTGGTGCCCAGGTTGAAGAAGTAGTGCTCGAAGTCAAAACCGGGCTTTACCACCAGGTGGACAGCCGGTTCGAGGGCGCCCACGGTAGTGATATCAGACTCTGCAAAGTTCGGATACCAGTCCAGATCGCCGGTTTGCAATGCTGCCAGAGCGGTGTTCGAATCGGGTACGAACTTGATTTGGACTTGATCGAGCTTGGCGCGGCCCGAAAAGAAGTTCGCGTTGGGCAGCAAGGTCATGTGATCGCCCGCGACCCATTCTGCGATCACCCACGGCCCGGATGAAATGGTCGGCCAGTGAATAAAGGGATCGCCCTCCAGGGCAGTATGGCCTTCCAGTATGTGCTTGGGCATGAGGGAACCATAGTTGTTTGGGCCCTGGGTGAACAGGGTCTGCCATGGCGGGTATAACTCGCTGAAGTGAAGCACAACGGTTGTATCGTCAGGGGTGTCTATGCTGGTGATCTTGTCATAGCCTACACGGGTCATGGGGGCATTGCCGGGATCCATGATGGCCTGCCAGGTAAACAAGACATCTGCGGAAGTAAGCGGCTGGCCATCCGACCAGAACAGGCAGGGCTTGAGGTGCCAGGTAATGGTCAGGCCGTCCGCTGAGACTCCGCCATTGGCTGCACTCGGAACCTCAGCGGCGAGTTCAGGCACGAAGGTGCCATTCTCATCCCATTCCCCCAGTCCAACCACGGTCAACTGGGAGATCCAGGCGGCATAAGACATCTGAGTAAACTCAGAAATAATGTTGTCAGGCTCCTGATCCCAGGCGCCGGTCACGGACTTGCCGCCGGATGGGAAGGGAATCGGCTCAGTGCCTACGGGTGTGCAGGCTGCCACGGGAGGCTGGGTGGCCTCAGGCGGTTGGGTCGCAGCAACGGGTGGTTGGGTTGCAGGCGCCGTTGTGGGTGTGGTCGTCGGACCACAAGCCGCCAGTGCCAGGCTTGCCAGCACCAGCAGCGAAAACAGTAGATAAAATGAACGTTTCACGTTTCTCTCCTCCTACAAAGAGAATGATTGGGGTTGGGTTATGGTTGCCGGTTGCGCAACCATTGTCGAGCGAGTCGGACAGTTTGGTCAAAACTAGCGATAGACCACCTCCTTTTATCGAAAACGACGGTTTCTTAGAATGTGAGGATACATTATACAGCAAATTCATAAAAATGCTACACGCGGAATCCCATGTCCTTGAAGGTTCACAGACTCAGGATTCGCTGTCCAAACCCCGGCCACCGGCGCGCCGCATTTCGGACAGGCGCCCTGCGCGGTGATCTGGTAATCCGTAATGGTGTAGGCCAGACGCCGGACGAGGGGATGATTGCACTTCGAGCAAAGGGTCGCCTCGTAATCCTCCACCCGTCCCGGCAGGTTGCCGGCATAGACGTGGCGCAGACCGGCCTCCCGTCCGATATCCGCCGCCCGGAGCAAGGTACGGGCTGGCGTCGGGTCTGGATCGGTCATCTGGTAATCCGGGTGGAAGGCCGTCACGTGCCAGGGAATGTCTGGCGAAACAGCGGCCAAGAAGCGCGCCGCCTCCCACAGTTCCTCGTTGCTGTCGTTGAAGTCGGGCACGATCAGCGTCACCACCTCCACCCACAGCCCCATTTCGCGCGCCCGCCGGATGGTATCCAGCACGTTCTTGAGCACCCCGCCCAGCCGACGGTAGTTCTTGTCCTGCATGGATTTCAAATCTACTTTGTAGGCGCTCAGGTAGGGGCGCAAGTATTCCAGGGCTTCCGGCGTGGCGTTGCCGTTGGAGACGTAGACGCACTTCATCCCGGCCGCAACGGCCTTTTTAAAAATAGCCACCGCCCACTCGCTGGTGATTAGTGGCTCGTTGTAAGAGGAGGCAACCAATTCTGCGCCCATGCGCCGCCCGAAGGCCACGATCTGCTGTGGCGTGATCTTGCGAATGAAGTTGATGGAATCATCCGCCTGCGGGTCGCGCAACGCCTGCGAGGTCAACCAGTTCTGGCAGAAACCGCAATGGAAATCGCAGCCCAACATGCCGAAGGTCAGCGCGGTCGCGCCGGGCAGCACGTGGAAGAACGGCTTTTTTTCGATCGGATCGGCCTGCAGACCGGCCACGTAGCCCCACGGGACGCGCAACTTCCCACCCGCGTTGAAACGCACCTGGCAGATGCCGCGTTTACCTTCCCGGATGAGGCAGCGATGAGCACAAGCTGTGCAGCGCACTACGCCCTCTTCTTGTTTTGTGTAAAGCTCGCCCTCGATCGTCAATTCGTCTAACATCTTTGCCAATGCCACCATCTCAACCTGCCTTCAACCATCAGCCATCAGCTATCAGCTATCTGCCATCAGCTATCTGCCATTCGTCATCGTCATGTAACTACTCAGCCAGGGTGTCATTCTGCCTGCACCGTGCGCAGGCACGTGTGAGCCGCCGATGCTCTTCCGGCGGCGAAGAATCTCCTCCTACTGGGGGGGAGACCCTTCGGTCGCACACTTGCCCTGGCATGCAAGTGCCAGGGAAGACCGCTCCCTCAGGGTGACATGCCTGAGTAGTTACATCGTCATTTATAATACACAATTATGATAACCCTGGCAATACAGGCCGGAGGCGAATCCAGCCGCATGGGAAAGGATAAAGCCCTCCTGCCCTTCCTGGGCCACCCGCTAATTCTGCGGGTGGTGGACCGTCTCGCCGCGTTCGCGGACGAGGTCGTCGTCACGGCCAACAACCCGGCCGACTATGCTTTCCTCGGCCTGCTGCTCTTCGCGGACCTCCTGCCTGGTCGCGGCGCCCTGGGTGGACTCTACACTGCGATAAACGTCGCCAAAAACCCTCTGGTGGCCGTCGCGGCCTGCGACATGCCCTTTGCCAGCCGCGCCCTCTTCGAGTACGAACGCGACCTGCTCATCGAAACGGGCGCGGATGTGGTCATTCCATCCTCCGCCGAAGGCTTGGAACCGCTGCACGCCGTCTATCGGCGCGCGACCTGCCTGCCTGCGATTCAAGACGCGCTGGCGGCGGGCGAGTGGAAGCTGATCGCCTGGTTCCCGGCGGTAAAGGTGCGCATGCTCACCCCCGCAGAGACAGCTCGACACGATCCGCAAGGCCTGGCTTTTTTGAACCTGAACACGCCCGAAGAGTTCCGCCGGGCCGAACGCCTTGCAACGGAATCGGCGACTTGATTGATCTATTGGGGTGATCTATTTCTTTCCCCTCTTGCTTCTCGCCCCATGATACGCCGGCGCGGTGATCGCATAGATCGTGCACAGGCGTGCATCCAGCATCCGCGAGCGGATTCTGGCATCTATCTCTTCGAGCGTTTCGGCGGTGGTGATGACGGTCGGCAGTTCGGCGTTGTAGCGGTAGTTGAATAACTGGTAGAGTTTTTCGCGTACCCAGGTACTCACCGACTTCGTGCTAAGGTCGTCCAGGATCAGTAATGGCGCAGTGCGGATTTCGTCGAAGCGGCGGTCATAACTGACAGTGCTCGTGGGGCTGAAAGTGGCGCGCAGGTGGTCGAACAAATCTGGCGCGGTGACGAAGATCGGCGGCGTGCCCATGCCCGCACGGTGGTTGGCAATTGCTGCAGCCAGATGGGTTTTACCGCAGCCATAGGAACCGGTGATGACCAGCCAGCCGTTCGGCCTCTCTGCAAAGGCAACCGCGGCTTTGTTGGCTTTTTCCATTGATCTGATCTTATCCGCTTCCAGGCCCTCGTCTTCGCGCAGGGAGAAATTGGCGAAAGAGCACTTGGCAAGCAGGCCGAGGGAAGATAGATTGGGGTGGCCGGTGTCGTCGGTCGGGCGGCGGTAATCGGGGACAATGATCCGCAATACGCTAACGAGTTCAGGGTCTTTTAAACGTGAGCGGATACGATCTTCGATTTCATCGAGAGATACGTTGGCTGTAACCACCAGCGGCAGGCGATTGATGTAGCGGTAGTTGACGATCTGGAACAGTTTTTCCTGCGCCCAGGCGGTGGCGTTCTGCGTGCCGAAATCATCCAACACCAACAAAGGCGCATTGCGAATTTCATTGAAGCGATCTTCGAAAGTCGTGTCCTCGCTATTGAAGGAAAAACGCAGCAGGTCGAGCAGGTCAGGGACGGTCAGGAACAGCGTAGGCACACCCATGCCGACGGCGAAATTGGCGATGGCAGCTGCCAGGTGAGTCTTGCCGCAGCCGAAACCGCCCTGCAGGAGCAACCAGCCGTGCAGTGAGGCGGCGTACTGGCGGGCAGTGTTGTAGGCGATCTCCAGCAGATTAGCCTGCCATTCTCCCAGGCCAATCCGGCCGCGCGGCTGAAAGGTCTCGAAGGTCAGCTCTATGAGTTCGTCAAGGTGGCTCAGGGAAAAGAGCCGCTCCCGCACCGCGCGCATCACGTCCGCCCGGCGGCAGGTGCAAATTTCAAGTTTACCGAAATCGGGGTGGCCGAGCGGCAGGTCGCGGCGCAGGTAACCGGCCCCGTGACAATGGGGACAGTTCGGGTCGCCGAGGGCTTCGATAAGCCGTTCAATGTTCGATGTACTCGGCGTACTCGCCTTCGACGTACCGGCGGCCATCTTCTTGAGCGTTTTGTCTATCTTGCTTTTTGACATGGCCTTCCACCTTCCAACGTTTCAAAATTGCTTCCACATAACGCCAGTTGCGCTTGTTATTCTTGACGGCGATCTCCAGCGCCTCGGCCACCCACTCCGGCGCATAGGTCTGCTCGGCGTCTTTCAGGGCGTCAGCGATGAGCGGCGTCAGCGGACCGATGTTTTCCTCGTATAGCTTGAAAATATTGGGGCGTTCCGCTAGAGGCGCAGAGGGGGGACGCATGGCGGCGCGCCACTCACCCTTTTGCATGGATGCGGCGGCGGCGCGGCCGCGCGGCGTGTTCAGGAAGTAAAAGACGCCCGCCTCACTCTCGACCCCTCGATCTTCGCCTCGGGGCGACGCCCTGAGTAGGCTGCCGCGCTGGACGGCTTTTTCCAAGGCTGCATCTAAATCTGCCCCGCCCAGCCCGCGTATGAAATCGGCATCCTCGGCGAACTCAGTGCGGCACAGGAAGTGCGCCCCGCCTTCCATATGCGTGATGCGCCACAAGGCATACAGCGTGACCTTCAACTCAGCCAGGTCGTCTATCTCGTTCAATAGCTTGCGGAAGAACGAGTCGGGCACCTGGGTAAAGGTTTCGGAGCCGGTGAAACCCTGGAACATGTCCATGCTCTGTTACGGCAGCCGCATGGCTACCACTATTGGCTATCCTCACCCGGCGGTTCTTCGGGCGGTTTCGGTTCACGGCGTGATTTGGCGGACCGCTGAGGTTCGGCGAAGTCAATGGTGCGCGTGGCCGCGTTCTCGAACTTTGCCAGTGTGCTGCGGAAGATGAGTTCGATGCTGCCGGTCGGGCCGTTGCGGTGCTTGGCGATAATGATCTCGGCCACGTTCTGTTTGACCGTATCCTTCTCGTATTGGTCTGGGCGGTAGATGAACATGACCACGTCCGAATCCTGTTCCAAGGATCCAGATTCTCTCAAGTCTGAGAGCACCGGGCGCTTGTCAGTGCGCTGCTCGACGGCGCGGGAGAGCTGGGCGGCGGCCAGCACGGGTACGTTCAGCTCGCGTGCCAGCACCTTGAGATTGCGTGAGATATACGAGACCTCCTGGACACGGTTCTCGGTACGGACGTCGCCGCCCATCAGTTGCAGGTAGTCCACCAGCACCAGGTCGAGGCCGAATTCCATGTGCAGGCGGCGGCACTTCGTCCGCAGTTGCAGTGGGGAGATGGCAGGCGTATCGTCCAGGAAGATGTGCGTGTCGGACAGCACTTCGACCGCCTGGGTGAAGAGCGGCCACTCGTCCTGGTTCAGCTTTCCGGTGCGCAGACGCTGGGAATCGATCCCAGTCTCCTGCGCCACCAGGCGTTGGACCACCTGTTCGTTGGACATCTCCAGCGAGAAGATGGCGACGTGTTTCTTGTGCAGCATGGCGGCGTTCTTGGCCGCCGAGAGCAGGAAGCCGGATTTTCCCTGACCGGGGCGGCCGGCAATGATGAGGAAATCGGAGGCCTGCATACCGGTGAGCATCCGGTCGAGGTCGATGAAGCCGGTTGGGACGCCGAAGATTTCCTCCGGGCGGCGGGCCAGCTCGTCAATCCGGTCGTAGTACTCGCTCAGCACCACGGAGATCGGTTGGAGGTCGTGACGCAGTCGCCGTTGGCTGACGTCGAAAACCGATTTTTCGGCTTCCACCATCACCTGTTCGACGCTCTCGTGCTCGTCGTAGGCCAATGTGGCGATCTGGTTGGCGGCGTTGAGCATCCGGCGGCGGATGGCGGCCGCCTCCACCATGTGACCGTAGGCCTCGGCATGGAGCGAAGTGGGCACCTGGTTGAGCAGAGCGGTCAGGTAGGCCGGGCCGCCGATCTCGCCCAATTGTCCGGCGCGGTCGAGTTCCTCAGTGACGGTCAGGATGTCGAGCGGGGTGCGTTGCTCGTGCATACGGGTGAAGGCCTCCCAGATCCAGCGGAGGCGGTGGATGTAGAAATCGTCCGCCTGCAGGAACTGGGCCAAGTCGTAATACACCTCCGGGTTAATCAACACGGCCCCCACAACAGCTTCTTCGGCTTCTCGGTTGTGGGGGATGGTGGGCATCGAGGGGAAGCTCCCTGTTGGGGGGAAGGAGATCCCTTCGACAGGCTCCTCGACAGGTTCAGGGCTTCGGCTCAGGGCAGGTTCTTCGGGAGGCGGCAGGTCGCTCATCGAATCCTATTTCTTGGGTTTTTCCTTGGGCTTGTCTTTCGGTTTGTTCTTGTCATCATGGTCATTTTTCTTGTTGTCCAGTTGACTCAAGAAATCCTCGAATACCGACAGGCGTCCATCGTCTGCTCCTACGCTTTTCACCTGGCGGGCGGAAGTGACGGAAGGCGGAGGTTCTTCCTGCTGCATGTCTCGCTCCGGGAAGATGCTGGCGGCCTCCATGACCGCGCCGCCGACCAGGATCGGGACGTGCGCCCGCACAGCCAGGGCGATGGCGTCCGAGGGGCGCGAGTCAATGTTGACGGTCTTGCCATCCACTTCGGCGACGATGTTTCCGTAGAAGATGTCATCGCGCAGCGAGACGATCTCGACGCGCATCAGCAAGGCGTCGAAGGTGGTGAAGACGTTCTTGAGCAGATCGTGGGTCAACGGGCGGACCATCTCCACCTCTTGCAAAGCGACGGTGATGGCTTCGGCTTCGTACGGCCCGACCCAGACGGGCAGGTAGCGCTCGACTTCTTTCTGGCGCAAGATGACGATACGCTGGGGTGACATCAGGCTGACGCGCACGCTGTCAATCACAACTTCGACCATGTCAGGCATAACAGGCTCCACGGATACCGAATAAAGGTAATGTTAGTATCATCTCAATAAACTGGGAGCGGGGGTTGTGCGGGCGGTCGCGAAGCATACCCGAAGGGTGCGAAGCCGCCCGCACAACCCCCATCCTCCCCTACTATTGAAAAGACACTAATGTTATTCTATCACGGCGTGAGGGGTGATGCAATAAAAAAGTTCTTACCTATGGCCGTGAATCACTTCCCGCGCATCATCCCTGCCGCATCCAGCGTTTGACCGCTTCCACGGGCGGCTCGTGATTTTTCATGGCATCCAGCAGCGCGCCAGGGTCCGAGGCGCATAGCAGGCTCTTCCGGTGTTCTGGGAAGACGAAGCCCTCCTTTTCAGCCCGGTCGAGCATGGCCAGCAGCGGGTCGAAGTAGCCGCCCACGTTCAGCAATCCAACCGGCTTGGCATGGACGCCGATCTGCGCCCAGGTCAGCGTCTCGAACAGTTCGTCCAGTGTGCCGTACCCGCCTGGCAGGGCGATGTAAGCGTCGGCCAGCTTGTACATGCGCGCCTTGCGCTGTTGGATGAGCGGGGTGACTTCCATGCGCGTGACGCCGGGATGCGCCAGGGCGGGCGTGTTCATGCTCTCCACGATCACGCCGATGACCTGGCCGCCGCTTTCTAGGACCCCGTCCGCCAGTGCGCCCATCAGCCCGGTGCGCCCGCCACCGTAGATCAGCGTTAAGCCGCGCCGGGCCAGGGTCTCGCCCATTTGACGCGCCGCGAGCAGATAGTCCGGGTGGACGTGGTCAGCCGAGCCGCAGTAAACGCAGATGGATTTCATGGATGTTTCCTCCACCTAGCCCCCATCCCCCCTTCCCTTGTAGGGAAGGGAGCCAGGGGGATAGGTTCGACATAGTATACTGCTATCCTTCCCAAGGCGAACAGGTTAGAGTTGCATTAGACCCGCCGTCATGCGCTTGACTTCAGGATAGAATGCGGCATAGAATAGTAATGTGAAAGTATAGCGGTATGGATTATAAAGACTATTACAAGATTCTTGGCGTCGAGCGTAACGCCAGCGCGGATGAGATCAAGCGCGTTTACCGTAAACTGGCGATGCAGTACCATCCGGATCGCAACCCGGGGGATAAACGCGCCGAAGAACGATTTAAGGAAATTAACGAAGCCTACCAGGTTTTGAGCGACACCCAGAAGCGTTCCCGTTACGACCAGCTTGGCGATTCGTACTCGCACTGGCAGCAAAGCGGCGCGCCAGGCGGATTCGACTGGTCGCAGTGGTTTAGCTCCGAAGGGCAGGGGTTCGGCAGCCAGCCTAGATCGGGCGGAACAACGGTGCAATACGGTGATCTCAATGATCTCTTCGGCGATGGCATGTTCTCGGACTTCTTTCGTGCCATCTTTGGCGGGATGGGCACCGGCCCCGTTTCACGCGGACGTGGACGCCAGCGTACCGCACCTGCCTATCAACAACCAGTGACCATCAGCCTGCGCGAGGCCTATGCGGGTACCAGCCGCCAAATCAAGATGGATCACCGCCGCATCGAGGTAACGATCCCGGCCGGCGCGCGTAGCGGGACGAAGGTGCGCGTCGCCGGTGGCGTTCCGGCCGGCCCAGGTAGTCAAGCAGGCGACCTCTATCTGGTGCTGGAAGTCGCCGCCGCCCCGAACTTCGAGCGGCAGGGCGATGATCTCCACACCCAGATTGGCGTCAATGTCTTTACCGCCATACTGGGTGGAGAGGTTCAGGTGGACACCTTGAGCGGCAGGGTGATCCTGACCATCCCGCCCGGGACCCAGCCGGAACAGGTTTTCCGCCTGGCCGGACGCGGCATGCCGCAGTTGAAGAATCCGCAGGTCAAAGGCGACCTGTTCGTACGCGTCAAAGTCCAGGTGCCGCTCCAGCTCAATGCCAAACAAAAGACCTTGCTGGAAGAGGCGGCGCACCTGAAATTATAGTAGCTCTTCGAGCTACTATAATGGAGAATAAGTTATGAATATGAAAGGGAAAGCAACTTTACTTGTATTCCTCTCTGTGCTGGTGCTTACGTTGATGGCCTGTCAGATTACCGGCCTTATCCCGTTCCAACTGACTGCTTCGCCGACTGCTGCACCCCAGACAACCCTGGCACCCCTTCCCGGTGGCCAGACCGACCTGGTCAGCCAGCAGGATCGGATGGTGGCGATCTATGGCCAGGTCAGCCCAGGCGTGGTGACGATCCAGACCTCCCAGTTGGATGGCACGCCGGTCGGCCTCGGCTCCGGCTGGGTCTACAGCGCCGACGGCTACATCGTGACCAACCAGCATGTCGTAGAAGGGGCGGACAAGGTCGAGGTGGACTTCCCCTCCGGCGATAAGGCCTTCGGGAACGTGGTGGGCACCGACCTGGATTCTGATCTGGCCGTGATCAAGGTGGATGTCCCTGCGGCGGTATTGCATCCGCTCACTTTGGGTGATTCTGACCAGCTCAAGGTCGGGCAGATCGTGGTAGCCATCGGCAATCCATTCGGGCTGAACGGCACGATGACGACCGGCATCGTCTCTGCCCTGGGCCGGGCTCTTCAATCGAAACGCCAGGCGCCGGGCGGAAGCGGTTCTTACTTCTCGGCCGGCGACATCATCCAGACCGACGCGGCGCTCAATCCCGGCAACTCGGGCGGGCCGCTACTGAACCTGAACGGCGAGGTGGTCGGCGTGAACCGCGCCATCCGCACGACCAGTACCACCACGAGCGGCGATCTGACCAACTCAGGGATTGGTTTTGCCATCTCGATCAATATCGTCAAGCGGGTCGTGCCATATTTGATCCAGGATGGGAAGTATGATTATCCCTATTTGGGCATCACTTCCATTGACGATTTGCCGCTTCAATATCTCCAGGAATTAGCGCTGACGCAATATACCGGGGCCTATGTCACCAGTGTGGCGCCCGGCAGCCCGGCGAACCAGGCTGGGGTGCGCGCCGGTACACAGGCGACCAGCATTCAAGGCCTGGAGGCCGGTGGAGACCTGATCATTGCGATTGATGGTCATACCGTGCTGCATTTCGATGATCTGCTCAAATACCTGTTTAATAATAAGTCGCCCGGCGAAACGGTCGTGTTGACCGTTCTGCGCGGCGATCAGCAGGTGGATCTGACCTTGACCCTGGGCAGGCGCCCTTGATATTCTGGAAGGAGGTAGAACGCCGCTTTCTTAGCCGGAAACTCTGATTCACCCGGCCAGACCGGTCATCCTTCTGGATGATCGAAAATTCCACAGGAGGTTAACATGATCGCTGATCGCGAACTGCAGGAATTGCTCAATTTTTCCAGCCCAGAGACGGTACTCAGCGTTTACCTGAATACAGATCCAGCGGAGGGCAATGCCGAAGCGCACAAGCTGCGCTTACGCAGTATGCTCGAGGTGGTTAGCCTGCCAGAAGATAAGGCCGCAGTATTGGAATACTTTGAACACGCGCGCGAATGGAAAGGACGCAGTGTAGCGATCTTTTCCTGTACGGCGCGTGATTTTTTCCGCGCCTACCCGCTAGCCGTGCCGTTGCGCAGCCGGGTGCGGGTGGGGGATCATCCCCACGTCAAGCCGCTGGCCGATCTTCTGGACGCCTTCGGCGCGTATGGCGTGGCGCTGGTTGACAAGCAGGGCGCGCGGCTGTTTTTGTTTCACCTTGGGGAGCTGATCGAACAGGAAGGTGTTTTAGGCGAGGCAGTCCGTCACACCAAGCGCGGCGGGGCTTCGAGCGTCCGGGGGCAGCGCGGCGGCACAGCCGGGCAGACGCGTTATTCGGAGGAGGTGGTTGCCCGTAACATCAAGGACGCGGTGGAATTTGCCGTCCGTTTTTTCGAGGAGAACCGGGTGCGCCGTATCCTGATCGGCGGCACGGACGATAACGTGGCACAGTTCCGCACCTATTTGACCAAGGCCTGGCAGAGTCTGGTGGTGGGCACTTTCCCGATGAGCATGACGGCGAAACATACCGAGGTGTTGGCCCGTGCGATGGAAATCGGTCAGCAGGCCGAACGTCGCCGCGAGGCGCGGTTGGTGGATGAGGTCATCACCAAAGCAGCCAAGGGCGCGGGCGGTGTCGTCCGCCTGGATGAGACATTGAGCGCAGTCCACGAGGGGCGCGTCCAGACCCTGATCGTGCAAGAGGGCTACCAATCAGCTGGTTATCAGTGCGCTGGCTGTGGCTACCTGACCACGCAGGAACTGGATGCCTGCCCCTTCTGTAGCAAGGATTTTGCCCGGATCGAGGACGCGGTCGAGATGGCCGTTCGCAAGGTGATGCAATCCGGCGGGGATGTGGAGATCGTGCGCGATAATCCCTCACTGGAAAAAGTGGGGATTGGCGCGTTGCTGCGATATTGAAAAAGAGTGGGGCGGGATCCAATCCCGCTACACTTGGACCGAAAGAAGGTCAAAATCACGAAGGTACAAAGACATGAAGGAAAGTGATTCTTTGTGCCTTCTTGTAATCGAGGTGATGCTATGGATTATTCTTGTATCTTTGCCAGGAGGGCAAAGCCCGACGAAGCAATCCCCCCTGTTTACGCAAATCGTTCTTCCTTCCAGACATCCGCGCTGTTGTGATATCCCGCCTGTTCCCAAAAGCCCAAACGGTCCAGGCGCATGAACTCCAGCCCGCGCAGCCATTTGGCGCCCTTCCAAAAGTAGGGCGCTTTGATTTCCTCGTGGCCGGGGATGGCGCCAACCACCCCGCGCAAGGGAGAGCCGTGATTGGGCGTGAGCGGCTCGCCGTTGAAGTGGGTCGCTAATAAGAAGTTATCCTGCAAGACCACCTCGAGCGGCAAATTAACAGTGAAGCCATACTCGGTGTGCTGCATGACGAACCTGGCGCTCGGCAGGGGTTTGATCAGACCCTGCTCGACCAGCATTCGCACCGAAACACCTTCCCAAACGGTATCGAACTTACTCCAGCGCGTCACGCAATGGATATCTAGGTTGATTTTGGCGTGCGGCAGTTCGTTGAACTCAGCCCATGTCCAGTGCGCTTCCTTCTCGACCTCGCCCCAGACGCGGAAATCCCACGTCGCCGGGTTGAAGGGTGGCACCGGCCCGTAGTGCAGGACAGGGAACTTGAGCGTCAGCACCTGGCCGGGGGGCAGGCGGCCTTCATCGCCGACGCGTTCCTCTTCTTTGCGGCGGTCAGGGCCTTCGAAGTTGAGCATAAGTAGAGTACTCCTGTCCGAATTATAACACGCCTGTGAAATCCACCTTACGGTATAATTTCCTCGTGTCCCGTATCTGTATTATTCCCCAAGCCTCCAATGTGGGGGGTGTCACTACCTTCCAGCAGAAGCTCACCATAGGTTTGGCGCGGCGCGGCGTGGAGGTCAGTCATGACCTCGGCGACATGCCCTACGAGGCCGTGCTGCTGACCAGTGGCACGCGTCAGCTATTGGGGTTGTGGCAGGCCAAACAGCGCGGCATTCCCATCGTCCAGCGGCTGGATGGGGTCAATTGGATCCATCGCCAGCGGCGCACGGGCTGGCGTCACTTCCTGCGCGCCGAGTATGGCAACCGGCTGCTGGCCTTCGTTCGCGCTCGCATCGCCAGCCGGATCGTCTACCAGTCCGAGTTCGTGCGCGGCTGGTGGGAGGACTGGTTCGGCGCGGGGCGCGTCCCGAGCGTTGTCATCCACAATGGTGTGGATTTGCAGATATATTCACCGGTGGGCCAGATTGCCAATTTGCCCTACAGATTGCTGGTCGTGGAAGGCAGCTTGGGCGGCGGGTATGATTTGGGATTGGAATGGGCTGTCCGGCTGGCAGAACTGTTGACCGAGAAGCACAAGATTCCGATGGAATTGATGGTCGTCGGCCGCCTCTCCTCAGATCTTCAGTCTGCCTGGCAGAACCGCAGCCGCGTGCCCATCCTGTGGGCTGGGATCGTGCCCGGCGAGCGCATCCCAGAGATTGACCGCTCGGCGCACCTGCTCTTTTCGGCTGACCTGAACTCGGCCTGCCCGAACTCGGTTATCGAGGCGCTGGCCTGTGGCCTACCGGTCGTGTCCTTCAGCACCGGCGCTTTGCCGGAACTTGTGACCGGCGATGCCGGCCGCCTGGTCCCATACGGCGGCAACCCCTGGCGGATTGATCCTCCCGATCTGCCCGGCCTGGCTGCGGCTGCGGCGCAAATTCTTCAGGATATGCCGCGCTTCCGGGCCGCGGCGCGGGCGCGCGCCGTGGATGCGTTTTCGTTAGGGAGGATGGTTGATAATTACCTGGAGGCCTTGCTATGAACGATCCTGAAGTTCTTGCTTTTCTACAAAAGCATTTGCAATCCATTCAAGAAAATGACCTAAAAACTTATCATGAGACCACCGCCGAAGGCCTGACCTTATACGAGTGGTGGGTCACGCCGCACCGCATTGACGGCATCCCTTTTCATGATTTCATGATGAGTGCCAATGCAAAGCAGGGCACGGTCTTCGGCATGGAGGGGCGGGAGAAAGATGAGACCCCTATCCGCATTGACCTCTCGAACCTGCACATTCAACGCTATGGGGATGCTGCTATTGCCAGTTACACGCTGCTGGTCAGCACCGCCCTGCCCGAAGGCGTGCGAGTGGCTTCCCACAACGAAAGCCGCGTGATGGTCAAAGTGGATGGCGCGTGGAAGGTTGTCCATGTGCATAAATCTCCGGCCTGGAATGCGCCACACGTAAGTAACCAGTAATCAGTCATCAGCGATCGGTTCTTAGACTAGTAACTGGTCACTGATAACTGGTAAATGATCACTGGCAACCGATGACTAACCCTCTAATTTCTCTCGCCGCTTTTACCGCCCGGATTTTGCCCACACCTGTCAAACAGGCTGTTTACAAGATCGGTCCGCTGGCGCGCTGGATACGCGGCTCGCTGAATAAGGCCGCTCCAACTGGATTGACTCCGGTCAAAGTCGCGGCGGGCGGCTTGGCCGGGTTCACGCTCTTGCTCGACATGCAGACCGAGAAGGATTACTGGCTGGGCACCTATGAGCCTGAATTGGAAGCAGCCTTGCGCGACCTGGTCAAGCCCGGCATGGTCGCCTACGATGTCGGCGCGAACATCGGCTACGTGACTTTGCTCCTGGCACGTGCCGTAGGAGAGAGGAGCCATGTCTTCGCCTTCGAAGCCCTGCCATCCAACGTCGAGCGTCTGCGCACCAACATTGGACTTAACAGCATGGAGGCGCGGGTGACGGTCGTCGCCAGGGCGGTGGGAGCAAGCTCAGCCTCCGTCCGCTTCCTGGTGCACGAATCGGGGGGCATGGGCAAGGCCGAAGGGTCGGCTGGACGCGCGGGCCAGTACGAGTCGTCAATTACCGTTCCGGGAATCTCACTGGACGAGTTCGTCTATGGCCAGGTCAATCCCCCTCCGCAGGTCATCAAAATGGACATCGAGGGCGGGGAGGTGCTGGCCCTGCCTGGGATGCGCCGCCTGCTGGTGAAGGCGCGTCCGCTAATGTTGATGGAGCTGCACGGCCCGGAATCAGCGGGCGCGGCCTGGGATGCGCTGACCGTCGCCGGGTATCAGATTTGCTGGATGAAGCCTGGTTATCCGCCGGTGCCTTCGCTGGAGGCGCTGGACTGGAAGGCTTATCTCATTGCAGAACCGAAACCCCTCACTCCTGCCTCTCTCCCGCTTGCCCCCTCCGGGGGTGCTTCGCGAGGAGAGGGGGTGAGGGAGAGTGGTTGAGAATGCAAAAAAGCCCTGCTCTTCTCTCGAAAAACAGTGGGGATTGGCTCTACCTGGGCCTGGTTTTGTTCTTCATCCTGACGATTGCTTTCTTATTGCTGGTCACGCCCAACGATTACTGGTGGTACGTGCGCATCGGGCGGGACACGTTGCAGTCTGGCGCGGTTCCTACCGTTGACGCCTTGAGTACCACCCAGGCTGGCTCGCTGGTGGTTTACCACTCCTGGCTTTCGGCGGTGCTTTTCTGGCTGCTCTACTGCGCCGGAGGCCTCCCGTTGACGGTGCTGGCACGCGGAGTATGCCTCGCCCTGGCTTACGCGCTGATCTGGCGCCTGGCGCGCCGGGCCGGGAGCGGCGCGAAGCTGGCCAGCCTGCTGACCCTGTTGGCGGCGCTGGCTTCCTTCAATAACTGGTCCATGCGCCCGCAGATTTTTGCATACCCACTTTTTACGCTCGCGTTGTGGGCATTATACCGTTGGCAGCAAGGGGAAGGAAAAATAGCTTGGCTGCTGCCGGTTGCCAGCCTGCTGTGGGTCAACCTGCACGGCTCGTTTGTCATGCTATTTCTGTTGGCAGGAGCCGCGCTGGTCTTCGGCGCGGGTAATCGCAAAGAGCTTGTTCTGGCGCTGGGAGCCTCGCTCGCTGTGACCCTGGTCAACCCGCGTGGCTTCGGCGCGTGGACGTACGTGGTTACCTCCTTGAGCGCCCCCTCCAGCCAGGTGTTCAGCGTGGAGTGGAGTCCACCGATTAACACTGGCTGGCAGATGAACCTGTTTTTCATCTGGCTGCTGGGCTTCCCTTTCCTGGCGGCTTTCTCGCCGCGCAAGCTCTCCCGCCTGGAATGGGTTTGGTTCCTGGGCTTTGGCCTGCTTGCACTATGGGGCGAGCGGTACGTCATCTGGTTCGTCTTGATCTTGACTGTACTGACAGCTTCTTTGGTGGCCGAATGGGGCCAAAGATGGATGGACCGCCCGCGCCGGGGTGGAATCCCAGCTTTAGATTTCTCGCTGGCGATCCTGTTCATCGTCATGCCGCTGGCTGTTCTGCCAAGCCTGCGCGAGGGCTGGTGGGACAAGGCTCCAACTCCGCTCGAAAATACGCCTGTCCAGGCGGTGGAATGGCTGGCGAGGCACCCCGAATTGCCCGGCCCGCTGTGGAGTGAGATCGGCTTTTCGAGTTACCTCGAATTCGCCTTGCCCTCCCGTCCGACCTGGATAGACACCCGTTTCGAGGTCTTCCCGGTGGAACAATGGGAGCAATACCGGGCGATCAACAGAGGCGAGTGGAACTGGCAGGCGCTTCTGGACGAGGCGGCGGTCAATTTGCTGATGGTTTCGAAGAGCGAGCAGCCGCGCCTGCTTTCCGCGCTGGAGGCCTCTCCGGCCAGGTGTCCTGTCTACCGTGACGAGGTGGCGGTCATCTATCAGCGGAATACAAGTGATTTGTGCGGGGGAAAATAATATGCGAGGTTACGCCCAGGCCGGCCTGGCTGGGGAATTAATTCCCCGGCTCAGCGTTCCCAAGTTGGCTAAAGCCGAATGGCGTGGACAGCCGGGTTCACCCGGCTTTGGGGAAAGTGCAAGGTTTTGGAAAAAAGAATGGACGACGATCCTTATCCTGTTCTTGTTTTTCCGCATCCTGTATTCACTCCTGGGCGTCCTCGAAGCCTCTGGCCCGGATCCAGAGCCGCTATCCGGCGGGCCGGTCTATGAGGCTGCGGCCACGCTTCTCAAGCAGGGCGCGGTCTCTCACGCGCTGGTCAACGTCTGGTTCCGCTGGGATACGGTCTGGTACCTCAAGATCGCCGCTTTTGGTTACAGCCCCCAGGACGGCACGCTTGCCTTCATGCCGCTCTATCCCTGGTTGGTGCGCGGCCTGGGCGCTCTGACCGGAAATTACCTGCTCGCGGCGCTGATCATATCCAACCTGGCTTGCCTGCTCGCGCTGCTCCTGTTCTATGAGGTTGCTCTTGGCGAAGGAAGGGACAAAGAAACTGCCCTCCAGGCAACCTTTTTCCTTATCCTTTTCCCTTCTTCCTTCTTCCTTTATACTGCCTACACTGATTCGCTTTTCCTGGCGCTGGCGCTCGGGGCCTGGCTTTTTGCCCGGCACGGGAACTGGCTGGCGGCCGGTTTGCTCGCCGCGCTGGCCACCCTCTGCCGCCTGCAAGGCGCGCTGTTGAGCATTGTATTACTGTGGGCCTATTTGCCTGCCTGCGGGTTTGAGAGACTATCTAAAATTCACCACGAAGGAACACGAAGGAAAAGACTAATTTCCCCCTTTGTGACCCTTAATGTCCTTTGTGTTAAAAAGCTGAAAAAGCCAGATTGGCTGGCGCTCTTCCTTCCAGCCCTGACCTTCGCTGCCTATACCCTCTGGCTGCGGCTGACTGGTTGGGGTTCCATCCCGGCCACGCTCGAAACGCACTGGGGCATCCGCACAGTTATGCCGGGGACGGGCTTCGGGCTGTTCCTGCAAAGGCTGGTCGGCGGGCAGCGCGTTTTCATTGACTACGTTGACCTGACACTCTTCCTCGTGATGTTGGTGCTCCTGGTCGTCGGCCTGTTCCGCCTCGATCCCGGCCTCTCACTTTACAACTTCCTGACCTTGTGCCTATTTTTTATGCGCGGCACGCCGCCCCACCTGTTGGATAGCTTTAGCCGTTACTTCCTGACCTTGTTCCCGGCGTTTATAATGGTAGCGCAGTTAGCTACCATTATCATCGGTAGTCTTCGTAACCGAATTTTGCAGATGGTTCTCTGGTCGGTTTCGATCGGTTTGCAGATTTTCCTGGTAATGGGTTTCTTGGATTGGAGATGGATCGCGTGACAACTCGCTTTCCTGGCCGGTTGGGAGTCCAGCAGCGCGTCCTGCCGCTCTACCGCGTCCCCTTCTTCGACGCCCTGGCTGCTGTCTGCGACGGCGGCCTGAGTCTCTTTGCTGGTACGCCGCGCCCCGACGAAGCCATCGCAACCTCCGACCAATTACGTTTCACGCATTATGGTAGCCTGAAACCGGGCTACCATTACGTTTTGGCGCGCAACCTCCATCTCTTGCGCGGCCCCCTTTCTCTTTGCTACCAACGCGGCCTGCTCGACTGGCTGGACGACTGGCAACCGGACGCGCTCATCGTGGAAGCCAATCCGCGCTATCTTTCGACTCCGGCGGCCTTGAACTGGGCGAAGCGGATGAACATCCCTGTGATTGGCTGGGGGCTGGGCGCGCCGCCGCTTTCGGGACCCGTATCCGCTGCGCGCCAGAATGGGCGTTTGCGCTTCCTGAGTCGCTTCGACGCCCTCGTCACCTACAGCCGACGCGGTGCGGACGAGTACGACTCCCTCGGCTTCCCCCCCGACAGGATTTTCGTTGCCCCGAATGCCTCCGTCCCGCGTCCCTCTGTGCCCCCGCCCCCGCGCCCTCCTGCCTTTGACGGAAGACCTACCGTGGTATTCGTCGGTCGCCTCCAGGCCCGCAAGCGCGTAGACGATCTGTTGCGCTCCTGCGCCTCGTTGCCTGAAATGATGCAGCCGCGCCTGGTCATCGTCGGCGAGGGGCCGGAGCGCGAAAAATTGGAGAGCCTGGCAAAGATAGTTTACCTGCGCGCTGAATTCGTCGGCCCGAAATTCAAGGATGAACTTGCTCCTTACTTTTCCGCCGCGGACCTGTTCGTCCTGCCCGGCACGGGCGGACTGGCAGTGCAGGAGGCCATGTACTACGGCCTGCCGGTCGTCATGGGCCAGGGCGATGGCACCAATGACGATCTCGTCCGTCCCGCCAACGGCTGGCAGATTTCATCGGACGATCCCGGCGCGCTGAAAGATGCACTCCGCGCGGCACTCTCCGACGCTCCACGCTTGAGGGCAATGGGCGCCGAATCCTACCGCATCGTGGCGGAGGAGATCAACTTGGAGAAGATGGTGGAAGTGTTTGTGGATGTTCTGGCGTTCTGCTCTGGCGTAGTTCGCCGCGCGTGAGCAGGAGGACCGCAGCCAGGATCAACCCGCCGCCCAGCAGGGTGACGGGCGGGAGAGCCTCGCCGAAGAGCAACGCGGCCAGCAATACCGTGACGACCGGCTCGAGGGTGGAAAGCATCGAGGCGTCCGTTGGTCCAATGCGTTTGAGTCCCGCCAGGAAGGTTGCGACCGGAATGACCGTGGCGATGAGAGTCACGGCAGCGAGGGCCAGCCAGCCCGCGCTCGTGACCGGCCAGTGTGGGCCGTTGATGGCTGTCAGCGCGCCGTAGACGATTCCTGCCGCCGCAAAAATGACCGTGGAAGATTGCACGGCAGAGACCTGCTGCATCACGCCCGTCCCGACGATGATATAGACCGAGTAAATCGCCGCAGCGGACAGCGCCAGCAGGATGCCTGTCCACTGGCCACCCTGCGGATTTGCGGTCAGGGCCGCGCCGAGGGTAGCCAGTCCGAGGGCGATGATCTTGACGCGGTTGATTTTCTCTTTGAGGAAGATGGTGGATAGGACGGCGACGATAGTCGGGTAGAGATAGAGGAGCAGGGCCACCAATCCCGCTGAGGCGTATTTGATGGCGGTCAGGTAGGAGAAGGATTGTCCGACGTAGCCGAGCGCCCCCATCCCGACCAGGCGGCCGAACGTCCCGCCACGCGGGAGGGATTCGCGGCGGAATATAAGCAATACCGCCATCAGAAGGGCGGAGAAGGTGAAACGAAGAAAGAGCAGGGTGAAGATATCCAACCCAGCGGCGTAGGCGTAGCGGCCAAAGATGGCCAGCGTCCCAAACGAGGCAGCGGAGATGACGATGAGGATGACGCCAATGATGCGATTCATACGCCGATTGTATCAATCCACAATAAACAGTTTTGCTCCCATTTCTGTGTGGGAACGGTGCGGGGCAACGTCATCGGCGACTTCATAACTTGTCCCTGGGGTGAGTGTGAACACCCTGCCGTCTTTGAGTTCGGTGACCAGTTCTCCTTCCAGAACGAGGAGAACGTGCCCGCGATTGCACCAGTGATCGGCCAAATACCCTGGCGAGTATTCGACCATGCGGACGCGGATATTCCCAATTTCCAGCGTCCGCCAAAGCGCCATCCCTGTCTTGCCGGGGTGCTCGCTGGGCTTGATCTGGCTCCAATCGGTAAAGCAGAAGGGGACATCTTGGATTTTCATACTCGCCTCTGTTATCTACGAAGTCACACGTAGGGAAAAGAGAGACACCCGGTGTCTTCAAGACAACGGGTGTCTGCCGCCGCAGGTTACTTCAAACTACCCGTCGCAATGGACGCTTTGACCTCGCCGATGGCCTTGGTG
This sequence comes from Anaerolineales bacterium, assembly GCA_022865905.1. Taxonomy (GTDB): domain Bacteria; phylum Chloroflexota; class Anaerolineae; order Anaerolineales; family Villigracilaceae; genus CG2-30-58-95. Next base: position 54,056 of record JALHUM010000040.1, read on the forward strand.
ATCTGGATTTCGCGCGGGCAGGCCAGGGTGCAGTTGAAGATGGTGTGGCAGCGGTAGACGCCGAACACGTCGTTCAGGATTTTCAGGCGCTCGGCTGCGGCGCGGTCGCGGCTGTCGAAGATGAAGCGATGCGCCGCGACGATAGCCGCCGGGCCGAGGTACTGGTCGTTGGCCCAGAAGGATGGGCAGGGGGTGGTGCAGCAGGCGCACAGGATGCACTTGGTGGTGTCGTCGAAGCGCTCGCGGTCTTCGGGACTCTGGTAGCGTTCCTGCGCCGGTTCGGGTTCGTCGTTGATGAACCAGGGCTTGACAGAGCGGTAATTCTCGAAGAACGGCTCCATGTCCACGATCAGGTCTTTGATGACGCGCAGGCCGAGGATGGGTTCGACGGTGATCCGTGTGCCGACATCGCGCACCAGGGTCTTGCACGCCAGGCGGTTGAAGCCGTTGATGCGCATCGCATCCGAGCCGCAGATGCCGTGTGCGCACGAGCGGCGGAAGGAGAGGGTCCCATCCTGGTAGCCTTTGACCTTTTCGAGCAGGTCGAGCACGCGGTCGGTCTCGATGGCCTCTAGATTGTATGTGGCGTGATGCGGCTTCTTGTCCTTTTCAGGGTTGTAGCGGAAGATTTTTATAGTTACCTGCATGGCAGCCTTCCTCTCGTTTCCAGACCCTAAAGGTTTTCAAAACCTTTAGGGTCTGCGTTGTTTAGTAAGTTCTCACCTTCGGCTCGTATTTGGTGATGACGACCGGCTTATACTTCAGGTCAATCCTGCCGTTCCCGCGCGCCCAGGCCAGGTAAGACTTTGAGCAGATAGTCTTGGCTCCAGCCTGCCAAAAGCCGTTTGCCTTTGATGCCTCGCGTGCAGGTTTTCTCCTGTTTGAGCAGGTTGAGGGCGAGATGTCGCAAGATTGCGAAGTTCTCAGCGCCATGATCTTTGCGCACCCGGCAGCGGTCTTCGTCGAAGGCGGTGTCTAGGATCCAATGCAAGCCGTTCTCGATACCCTAGTGCGACCGCACGGCCCACAGCACCCGTTTGGCACCCGTGATGCTGGCGATGTGATAGCGGTCTTCGACCGATTTTTCTTCACCAACCCATCGCTGGGAGCGAATTCTGGAAACCGTGACCAGTTTCTTCCAGTTGCTGGCACCTCGCAAATGGCGCAGGACTTCTGGGTCTGAAATCGTCCAGCATTCTCGGATTTCGATGCGGCCATGGTTTTTGTCGACGGTCTTGGCGTAGTCGTAATCGTAGGCCTTGTAGCTGCTGTGTTCCAGATCATCAAACAGCAGCGTGACATCCTCACACAAATGGCCCTGATTGTCCTTGAGGGCCAGAACATAATCGCCATCTTTGTCTACGATTTGTTCAGCGATCTCGGTCTGGCAACCCATTGCATCTATCGTGACAAGGCAGCCAGCGATCTCGAGTACCCACAGCAACTCAGGAATGGCAGTGATTTCGTGTAACTACTCAGCCGGGGTGTCATTCTGAGCCGCTGGCGTTCTTCCAGCGGTGAAGAATCTCCCGCAATGCAGTTGGAGACCCTTCGCTCGCAAAGAACGCTCGCTCAGGGTGACATGCCTGAGTAGTTACGATTTCGTTGGACTTATCGTCCACTTTGACTTGCCCAAGCACCAGACTGTTGGCTGAAGCCCAAGCACTTACCATGTCAATCGCCGCTTTGCCAATGCCTTTGTCATGCGAGCGTCGCAATACCTTGCCATCCATCGCAATCACCTGACCTGATAGTGTACCGCTCACCGCCGTTGTCCAACCCAGGAAACACGTCTCGAACTGCTGCGGGTCTAAACGAGCAAACAAACGCCCAAACGTGTCATGCGATGGAATGCCGTTAGGAAGCTCCAAGATGGTCTTGAACCATTTCAGTTTGGCATTCCCGAAGTCTTCAACGTCTTCCCAACTGTCTGCGCTACAGATGATCGCACAGATAGCAATGACCAGAATGTCCAACAACTTGTGCAGCTTCGTCCGGTCAAGTCGCGGATCTCGCAGGTCAGCAAAGTAATATCCGATGGATGCCGATACATTGGTCGCCATTTCGCTCTCCTCGTACAGGATTTTCTGCCGAGGATAAGCAGTCACCGCCAAATTGTCTAGACGTAAGATGCGTTTACCCTACATTCACTCCTTCCGTGCGTAACTCGGCAACAAAATCGGTGACTTCACCGCCTCGTCAATCTCAGCCTCGTCCAGCTCCTTGTTCCAGGCGACCAGATGTTGCAGCGTCGGCTTGCCCGGCGTAACGCCCTGAGTCACGTAGGCCGCCGCCGTGCGCCCGGCGCGCCGCCCGAAGACGCACACGTCCAGCAGGCTGTTGCCCATCAGCCGGTTGCGCCCGTGCACGCCGCCGCTGACCTCCCCGCCGATGAACAGGCCGGGAATCTTCGTGCGGCAGTCGGCGTCAATGCGGATGCCGCCGTGCTGGTAATGCAGGGTGGGATAGACCAGCATAGGCAGCTTGGCGATGTCAATGTCAAAGCGCTTGAACTGCCGCACCATGGCGGGCAGCGCCTTCTGGATAGTGCCTGGCCCGTGGATCATCTCGATCAACGGGGAATCCAGCCAGACCGCCGGCTGCCCGGTGGGGGTGGGGATGCCCAGCTTGCGCTCTTTACATTCCCGGATGAAGGCGGCCGCCTCCACGTCACGCGGCTCCAGGGGGTAAA
>JALHUM010000041.1 GCA_022865905.1 Anaerolineales bacterium
CCCGCAGCAGAACTACTGTCCCGACGCGCTGACCGTCCTGGACCAGGTGCGCGCCGCGTACGGAGGCGACCCGACCATTGCCGGCATCGTGGACGCCGGTGAGCAGATCTGCATTTCGCTGGCCCAATCCCTGGTTCAGACACCAACCCCTTACTTTACCCCAACGCCGCTGCCCACGCCGCGTCCGTAACCCGCGGGCATTTGTAAACGCGAAAGACGCGAATGGTAGCCTAATGGCTACCAGAACAAGAGCGAAAGGCGTGAAAAATATCTTAAATCTGCGCGTATTTCGCGACCATTCGCGGTTTTCGCGTTGGTCTGATGGGGTGAAACACACAATTTTCATGGGGCAGAATATCAGAATTTTGTTAGAATCTCGCTTTCGCCCTTGACGGGCATCTCGAAGACAAGTATGATAGCCTTTGGCACTCTATAACAACGAGTGCTAAATTGCTGAAACCTTTTATTCCAGGAGGCGAATAATTATGGCACTATCCCTTAAACCCCTCGGCAACCGCGTCGTGGTGGAACCCCTCGAGCAGGAAGAAATCACTGCGGGTGGAATCGTCCTTCCCGAAACGGCCAAGGAAAAGCCCCAGCAGGGTCTCGTCCTGTCCATCGGCCCGGGCGATCGCGACGAAGATGGCAAGCGCATCCCCATGGATGTGGCCGTCGGCAACAAAGTTCTGTTCGCCAAGTATTCCGGCACCGAGATCAAGATGGATGGCAAGAAGTTGCTCATCCTGCGCGAGAGCGACTTGCTCGCGATCGTGCAAGGCAAATTAAAGTAGCCTGCGGGCTATAATAATCCCAAAATATATCTGGAGGAATTGAATTATGGCAGCAAAACAACTTGTATTTTCTGAAGATGCGCGCCGGCGGCTCAAGAACGGTATTGACATCGTCGCCAACGCCGTCGCCACCACCCTGGGCCCCAAAGGCCGCAACGTATCGTTGGACCGCAAGTTCGGCTCCCCCACCATCACCCACGATGGCGTGACCGTGGCCAAGGAGATCGAACTCGAAGACCCCTTCGAGAACATGGGCGCGCAACTCTTGAAGGAGGCCGCTACCAAGACCAACGACATCGCCGGCGACGGCACGACCACGTCCACCGTCCTGGCGCACGCCATCGTGACCGAAGGCCTTAAGAACCTGGCCGCCGGTTCCAACCCGATGCGCCTGAAGCTGGGCATCGAGCAGGGCACGGATGCAGTCGTCGGGGCGCTGCGCAAGATGTCGCAGAAGATCGAGACCAAGGAAGAGATCGCCTCGGTCGCCACCAACTCCGCTGCGGATGCCGAGATCGGCAACCTGATTGCGGACGTGATGGACAAGGTCGGCAAAGACGGCGTCGTCACCGTCGAAGAGTCCAAGTCATTGCAATTCGAGACCGAATACGTCGAGGGTATGCAGTTCGACCGCGGATACATCTCGGCTTACTTCATCACCGATCCCGAACACATGGAGGCGGTGATCGCCGAACCCTACATCCTGGTCTACGAAAAGAAAATCTCCGCCGCGACCGATATTGTCCCGTTGCTCGAGAAACTCGTCCAGATTGGCAAGCGCGAGCTGGTCATCGTCGCCGAGGATATAGATGGCGAAGCCCTGGCAACCCTGGTGCTGAATAAGTTACGCGGCATGTTGAACGTGCTGGCTGTCAAAGCCCCTGGCTTCGGCGACCGTCGAAAGGCCATGCTGCAAGATATCGCCGTCCTGACCGGTGGGCAGGTCATCTCCGAGGAGACCGGCCGCAAGCTAGAGACCACCACCATCCAGGACTTGGGCAAGGCCGAGAAAGTGGTTTCCGACAAGGACAACACCACCATCATCGGCGGTAAGGGCGATTCGGTTGCCATCAAGGGCCGTATTGACCAGATCCGCGTCGAAATTGACAAGAGCACCAGCGACTACGACAAGGAGAAACTCCAGGAACGCCTGGCCAAACTTTCCGGCGGCGTAGCCATCATCCGCGTCGGCGCGGCGACCGAGACCGAGCTGAAAGAGAAGAAGCATCGCGTCGAGGATGCCCTCTCTGCCACGCGCGCGGCCATCGAGGAAGGTATCGTCCCCGGCGGCGAGATCGTCTTCATCAACGCC
>JALHUM010000042.1 GCA_022865905.1 Anaerolineales bacterium
CTTGACCCATTTCTGTTCGCAGCTATAATTCGCGTACTGAATTTTTTAATTATGGATAGATAACCATTCTTCCTCTAATTCGAACATTAAGTGAGGCCGCATATTTGCCGCTGTGGGTGTGGTGTGGGCGGCGGTGCGGCGGGAGTTGGGGAACCCGTGGGATGTGAGGATGGCGATGGAGGATTGGGTGGAGAGAAGGTGGGAATGGGTCAAGGTGTGGGGGATACAGTAGGGGCCGGCAGGCCGATGATGATCGTGTCCGCGCCGCGGCTGGCCACGGTTTTGCGGACGGCGCGCAAAGTGATTTGTTTACCGTAGGATGCGCTTATCGCGTCGCCTGTAATCTATAGAAAATGGCTCAGAAAAGAGCAATATCCGTAAAAGTGTATTTTCAAATCAGTCAGGTTTCGTTATAATGAAATTGTCTACATAACTCATCCGCCGATCATCTACCCGACGCCGCTGCTTTAGCGGGTGAACCAGCAAGTAGGAGGTGAAACGTGAAGCGCTTTCTGATGCTGATGGTGGCTTTCTTCAGCCTGTTTTCTATATCCGCGCGAGAATCATCTTCAGATTCGGATGAAGTTACCGTTGAGGGCACGGTTTATATCTGGACTCTGGATAACGCCCAGAATGCGACTGCCACGATGGGCGATTTTGGTGATATCACCGGCGGAGAATATCTAAGAGCCCCCAACCTCTACGTTGAGGTGGAGTTCGGATGGCTAAATCGTGACCTGGTGACTTACACCGACAACTACGGGCGTTATCGGGTCACCAAGGGCAATCCCTGGTGGGGCAGCTACAGCGTCGATGTTGAAGTACGGGCGGAAGTCTTGCTGGATGTTTCAAACCAGGATGACATAAACCTTGTTTCCATGTACCCTGCAGGAACCGATTTTTGGCTCTTTTATGAAGGTCGCTTGAACTGGTACCCTTACAATGGCCAGACCGGAAAGGCCTCCGTGGGAGATGGGGAGACCGTGACCATGGATGTTTATATCGGCGGCCCGGGCAAGACCGGCGGGTACTCGATCACCGACTGGTGGGATGACTACCCCAGCGATCACCTGATCGGTTTTTACTCCGTCGAGGTCATCCGCGATGCATACCACTGGGCTGTAAACCATGGCATCCCGGCCGAAGATATCTCCCGGGAAATTTCGATGCTGTACCCGGCCGGCGATAGCCTGCAGTATTCCCCGTTCACCCCTCCCCCCGGGGTTGGGCATATCGATATCAACAGCAAGGATCTATACCCGGATGAAGTCGCCGACCCGCAATCGATCGGAGAGTACTGGCAAACCCTGCGCGGCGACCTGACCCACGAATATGGCCATAAGATCATGCATGATGTTTACACCGTCTTGCCGATGGGTTTTGAAGACCCAAAATGCACCGGGCATGGAATTTCATCGACCATCACCGGTGAGTGCGGCCTGGTGGAGGGTTGGGCTGAATTTTTCGCCGCCGCGGTGCTGGGCCGGCCGACTGCCAACGGAAGTCTGGCAGGCAGCAACCTTGAGTACACCTACCACCCCAATCCTGTCCGGATAGAAGACGCTGGTCAGGGAACCTTTACCTGGCGCGAGCAGGTCACGGATGGCCTGCAGCATGAGAACGAGGGCGAGAACGCGGCGGTGCTCTGGGATATCTACGATCCGAAGAGCTGGGAGTACATGCTGCCTGCCCAGCAGGAGTCCGCCCAGACGATGACCCCTCCCTGGCCGGTCCCGCTGCGCTGGTATGATCGTCTCAGCGACCCTCAACTCGCTGATATCTGGACCATCCTGCGGGAAGATGACCCCGACCGCATGTGGGATGAAACCACCACCTATGAAATTACAAATGATGGTTTCTGGAAATATTGGCGCGACCGGTTCTCCTCGGACAGCGCAAAGATCCACGGCCTGAAGGCCATCCTTTATAACCGTGAAATCTACACTTATCCATTGTGGGAGAACGAACCAGAGGTCCATATCGTCAGCGTCGACCTGGTCAACCGGAAAGCCCGGCTCACGATCACGGAATTGGATGAGGAAGACCGCCCGTATCTCTACTACAACCTGGCCTACCGCCAGGATGACACCTCGGCCCTGCGCCTGGTCCACAACACCGACACGCTGGTCGCCAACCTTGGCGGCACCTGGCAGGGGGATACCCTGACGGTGGAGGTGGCCCTTCCGCCTGCCGAATGGATCCACGAAATGGTCTTCATGGTGCATGACAGCATGCTGCCTTATTTTGCCCCCTACTTGGTCATCGGGGGGGATACCGGCCAGGATGGAGGCGCCGGGCAGGACTTGCAGGAGCTTACGCTCACGGATGGAGGCTTGCTGCCAGGTTTGCCTGCGGGCGGGAGGATGATTGAAAAAGACGGTCTGTTATACGTGGCCGCTGAGAGCAAAGGCCTGCGCATCTACGATCTGCGCACCCATCCTGAAGCTCCGGTGGAACTTGGCGCGTTCAATTTACCAGATTTCTTACCCTGGCCGATCGATTTGGAGGGTGATTATGTCTACATCGCCGATACAGATGAAGTGTACAAGGTGGATGTTTCGCAGCCTTCCAATCCGCGCATGGTTGCCAGCCTCTCTTTTGATCCGCCGGCGGATGTCAAAACACTCGGCCTGGATTATTACGGCGGGTTGCTCTATTACACAGCCGGTTATGAAGGACTGTATATCCTTCAGTCACAGACAAACGGGCAGCTGGCAGTTTTGGGAAGGTATGAAAATGACGACTGTACGGTGGCAAGTGACGTTGTAGTCACTGTGGATACGATCTACCTGGTCTGTGAGTACACCGGGCTGCAGATCCTGGATATCTCCAGTAACCCGATCAGCCCGGTATTGGTAGGTACCTGGCAGATCGATACGCCTTTGACGGAAAACGGCGGGCACAGACTGTATGAGGATATCGTCCTGGATCCGGTCAACAAGCGCCTTTACCTCGCTATCACCTGGGACGGGGTCTATGTCCTGGATATTTCCAAGCCGCAGCAGCCGGCTGTTCAAGCCGTGATCAAACCCACCGGGGTGGTCATGGGATTGTCGGTCTCTGACAATATCCTCTACACGATCGAAGGCTGGCCGCAAGGTATGACTGCAATCGACATTAGTAACATCAATGAGCCGGTCGAGCTTGCTTATCTCGACATGGTGAGCGCAGGTGTCAATATTCTGGTTGTTGGCGATTATGCCTATCTGGGTCATAGCAATGGTGTATTGACATTGGTTGAAATCGAGAAGCCTTAGTACACATCCAGCCGCGCAAGAATGTTGCGCGGTGGGATGTACAAGTGCATGCGGAACGCCACAGGTTAAACTGACATTTGCCCACAACGAAGACGGCGCAGCGAATTGTGCGGACGGTGGGCGCTAGGGCGCGGGAGGCATGGCTTGAGCCGGCAGGCCGATAATGATCGTGTCCACGCCGGTGCCGGCCACGATTCTATGTTCAGTATGCAGGGTGATGCGCTGGCTGTAGGATGCGTTGATCTCATCGCCGAACGTAGCGCGTAGAAAGTCTTGATTGGTGCTGGTCAGGATCAGCCCCTTATGCTTTCCAGCGAAATACATCACGGGCTTGATCTCTTCCACGCCAGGTCGGGGGCGGACGGTTTGAAACTCGATCCGGTCCACGGTGGCCGGGAATGTCTAACCGGCGGGCAGGTGGGCGGTGTTCACGTACGGGTCAAGATCTGACCAGGTGCGGGGGGTAGGGGTGGGGGTTGGGTTCGGGAGGGGGGCGGTGGGAAGAGGGGAAACCCTAAAGGTTTCTCGCGCAGCCGGGCAAGGAAAACCATTAGGTGCTTAGGCCGCTTTTCTTGTAGACAAAATGACTTCGTTTTATTTGCCTTGTGACTCTGCCACCGCCTGCCAAAAATCGTTACGCGATAAACCCTTCCCCGCCTTGATACTTTGTCGTGACTTATTCAGTAAGGCTTGAAAGCGCGGCGAACGTGACAAAACCAGGCTTTCTAGATCTTCTTCATCTGCTGGTGCAAGCAACACGGCAACGGCTCTACCGTTCCGCGTAATGATTACAGGACCTTCTGTTGTGCATTTTTCCAAGTAAGCACTAAGCCGCGCTTTCACATCTGCTACAGGGGCAATTATCATTTTCCAAACTCCTCTCTGCCGATAAACAACCGATTTCTTTCTTTGATACCAATTGCTAATACTTGCACAGACTGTTTCTTATTATCTACTTCGTAGAACACTCTGAATCTATTGGTAGGCCCAAACCGTAATTCCCATGTTGCGCCGAATGGGGCGGGTTGTTCGAGCAATTTGCGATTGCGCGTCTCCTTTTCTGGAGTAAATACCAATTGCTCATCGACGGCCGCTTGAATGAGATTATGATACTTATACTCAATCGCATGGAGGTGCTCGATAACTTCTGGCGCAAATAGAAGTTCAAATCTTGCCTGTTTGGGCATCAACTATAATTATAGTCAGTATTGTGGTTTTGTCAATCTTGTGGTTTTTTACAGCGGAGCGGCTGCTGTTGTACAAGAAGTCGCTGAATGAGGTGTCGCTGGGTTTGTTGGATCTGGCAGTGCGGCTAAAGATGACATCACAGTCGGGGCGATTTTATTCCAGGAAATTCTTTGCTGGGCGCCGGAGGCAGCCATCCCGAAGGGTGGCGTAGCCGGAGGCGGCCAGGCAGGTGGGGGGTGGGGTTCGGGAGGGGGGCGGGCTGCGCTCTTTGCCGCCCGTGCGCCGGATGGTAGCTGCTTCTACTGTGCTTTGTTGAGCAGTTACCATGATGGCGATTGTTGCGCATCGTCAGACCGCCAGGGCTGCGAGCGCCAAGAAAAGAACTGCCGAAGGTGCCGGCACTATCGGCGGCGGACGCTGTACCCTGGCCAAGAACGCTAGGGCAGGCTTGCGTCCGCCGCCTGGTGCTTTTACTGTGGGAGGATGGCCAGACTGGAATTTGGATACGCCAATAGTACGGGAATTATTTCAGATTAGATAACGATTGTGCTAGCGATGCTCACGTTACAGACTGAGATTAGAACTTATTGAAATATTAGACCACCCTCATACAGCGCCATTTGCTGGTAACTATGTTCCAAACAAAGAAGACATCAAGGCGTGCTGTAGTCACAGTTGTAGTTGGCAACGCAACCGTGCTTGCCTCGAATTTATTTCCCCAAGTTATAGTTCTTGCAGCAGTACCAGTTATAGCAATCCACAAAGTTTGATTTTCTGTGGGTGTACCCGAAAGATTGGTAGTGAAAGAAGCAATATTTTGCGTCTGTGCAGTTAAAGAAAAAAAATCCAAAAGATCAGTATTGATGGTAGGAAGAGAGGAATTGGCAATAGTGTCTGTTCTCTTTGTTATTCTCTTATTGGTCAACGTCTGAATGAATGCAGCAAAGACAAAAACATCGGCGGCGGTAAGAAGAGGCAGAGTGACCGTTCTATCTGCCGTGAGTTCGGAAACGGCCAAGACATACTGATGATCGGCAGAGGTATCCTGAATTTCGATAGCCTTCGGCAGGATGACAGTGCCGGTGAATGTAGGCGATGCGGTTGGAGATGCGCCCAGGGTGGCGAGCTGCGCGGCGGCATTTGCATCATCAAGAATGGCTCGGCCAGCAGCGGTGCAGGGAATTTCTTCGCCTTCTCCTGCGCCAGCAGTTTCACGGCCTAAAACTTTATCGGTTGCGGAAAAAGAAAAAGCAAGTGAAGAATGGGTTGCATTATAAACACCGCCAGATTCAATAGTGCCAGCAACATCACCAGGGAAGTAAGTTAGACCAGCAACATCACCATTGATATCAATAAAACCCATTGTGGTAACCGAGAAGCGCTTGCCGGTAGCAGTGTCAACAAAGGTTTGATCGTAAGAACGAAGAATTGCGTTTCTGGCAATAGCAAAGGAAACACCGAAATCAGGTACATCTATAAGAGTAATAGTTTGGCCAGCGAATTGAATGACACCACTAGACTCTACATCCAGATGTGCGCTAGCACCCCCAAAAATATCGTAATCTGAGTAATTGGTAACAATGCCTGACATGTGAACGAAAACATGAACAAAGCCAGCCGGACCAAAGCGAACGGGTCCATTTATTTCAAGAAAACCATTATTATAGACATTGAGGCATGAACCGGCCGACGCGGTCAACTCAACACCCCCAAGCATGACATAAGTGGGACCCGAAACAACTACACAATCATCCCAAGTAGCGAGACGGCAATTATTAGGAGTAGTATCATCTCCGGCGAGAATTACGTTACCCCTGCCAACCAGAGGAGTATCCATGGAAAACTGCACACCAGAAACGCCATATTCACCATAAGTACTCTTGGCTAATTGGAGAGTGACGTTATAGCCTCCCATGTCAATAAGGTAAACCGCAGTTATGGCGGCTGAAATATTTAGGAATGCTCCAGCGCGTGTTTGGGCAAGACCAGTATTTGCATCATTGCCAGTAGCAAGGGAATGAACGCCTGCCTGGCTGCCACTTGTATTGACTGGCGCGCCGCCCACACTAGCAGAAAACTTGAACGTGTTTGCGGTGAGATTGGTGGATAAAACGTAGTAAACCTTGCCCTCAACAACGCCTGTGTAGAGTGTATCGGTAGTCTTGAAGACGATCGGATCGTCGGCTGAAAGTCCATGGGTGGCAAGTGTGACCACACAAGGGGAGGCACTTGTCATCGTACAAGCGCCTAAGTTTACACGAATGTAGTAGGTTCGAGCGGCTGTGAGTTTTTCACGAATAAAAAGATTATCAACGGCTTCGGCCAATTCTTGAAGATTGGTAACGGCGGAGGAGAGGTTTTTGTCGAAACCGGTGTTGATGAGTGGGATAAAACCAAGTTGATCTTCGGTAGACATCAGATAGAACCGCCTTCGGTGACGCCGAAAATATCAAGTAACCTGGCTTGCCATTGCCAGGAGGGGGAAAGTCTTGAATTGAAAAGCTCGATAAACTTGGTAGGCCACATCTGAAAATCACCTATCGGTAAGGCAGCATAAATAGCATCGAAATCAAGATACTTTAGATTAGGGGCAATGTTCTGAACGATCTAATTCTGAGTATCAGTCCAACTATATCTAGCAGGGTGATCGGCGGTGGAGTGAAGGAAACCGAGATTATGAATAGGCTTGTCGGTTCCACCAGAAGTATGCAGATCATTACTTTCATCCTTCGAGAACAAGGTCTTCTCATGGAAAGAACCATGACCCGGAGGAGCAATCTTATTGGAATTGAATAAAGTATAACCACCAGGGAAAGCGGGGCCGGTGGTTTTGGCCTGGAAAAAGAAAAGACTATCGGCGTCATAATCTGTGGCGAAAATCAAATACTTCTGGCGCAGAAGAGTAAAAAAAGACTTGGCGTTGCTGATTACAAGAGATTTGCCAGTGGGAAGGAACTGATAATCCAACCAGACTGCTGC
>JALHUM010000043.1 GCA_022865905.1 Anaerolineales bacterium
AAAAAGGCCTCTGATTAAGGTAGCCAGCCTGCCCTAGCAGGCAAGCCAGGGTAGGCTACCATTATGGTAGCCTGAAATATGGCTACCATTATGGTAGCCTGAAATATGGCTACCATTATCGCGAGTAATATTCAACGATCAATTGCTCGTTCAAGTTGCCGTCAATCTCGGCGCGCTCCGGCAGGCGCAAGACGCTGCCTGACAGGGTCTTCAAGTCACGGCTCAACCAGGGCAGCGTGTTGCGCGCCTCGGCCACTGAAGCGAGTTCCTTGAAATAAGTGCTGTCGCGCGAGCCTTCGCGCAGGGCGATCAGATCGCCGGCGCTCAAGACCATCGAGGGGATGTCGGTGCGGCGGCCGTTGACCGTGAAATGGCCGTGAGTGACGAGCAAACGGGCATGACCGCGGCTGCTGGCGAATCCCAGCCGGAAGATGACGTTATCCAAACGGGATTCCAGGGTTTGCAGCAACACCAGGCCGGTAATTCCACGCCGGCGCAGCGCCGTCTCGTAGTAACGGCGGAACTGACGCTCGAAGATTCCGTAGACGCGGCGCGCCTTCTGCTTGGCGCGCAACTGGCGGGAATAGTCCGATTCACGACCACTGCCGCCGCCTTTACCTTTACCACCACGGCGGCCGCCCGTCGAACGTCCATGCATGCCGGGGGCAAAGCCCCGCCGTTCGAATGCACATTTCGGGGAGAAGCAACGCTCTCCCTTCAAGTATAGTTTTTCAGCTTCACGCCGGCATTGTTTGCAAGCCGGCCCTAAATCTTTCGCCATACGTTCTAACCTCTCTCGCTTGAACTAGACGCGGCGTTTCTTCGGAGGCCGGCAGCCATTGTGCGGCATCGGCGTCTTATCCGAGATAGAGCGCACTTTCATACCCATGGCCTGCACCGCCCGGATGGCTGATTCCCGCCCGGGGCCAGGGCCTTTGACGATCAGGTCCACTTCCTGGATGCCTATCGCCAGGGCAGCCTTGATGGCCTGTTCGGCCGCCAGGCGGGCGGCAAAAGGCGTGCTCTTGCGCGAGCCTTTGAAGCCCACCGAACCTGCGCTGCCCCAGGTGAGGGTATTCCCCTCAGTATCAGTCACAGTCACTATTGTATTGTTGAAGGAGGCAAAGACGTGCACCTGTCCCGAGGACAATGTCCGCTTGGCCTTTTTAGCGCCGCTGCCGCGACGTGCTGAACGTACACTTTGAGCCATAAGACCTCTCTAGAACTCCAGATTACTTCTTACCGCCGCGTCGGCGTCCGCGCCCGGCGACCGTCTTCTTCGGCCCCTTGCAGGTGCGCGCGTTGGTGCGCGTGCGCTGACCGCGCACCGGCAGGTTGCGTCGGTGACGGAGTCCGCGATAGCAGCCGATTTCGATCAGCCGCTTGATATTCAATTGCTCTGCGCGGCGCAGGTCGCCTTCGACCTTCCAGTTCTTGCCAATGTAGTCGCGGATGGCAGATACGTCGGATTCGGTCAAATCCTTGACGCGCGTATCCGGATTGACCTTGGTGGCGGACAGGATTTCACGCGCCCGCGTTGGGCCAATGCCAAAGATGTAGGTCAGGCCAACTTCAACCCGCTTAGTGCGCGGAAGATCAACACCTTCAATTCTCGCCATAGATCACACTATCCTTGTCGCTGTTTGTGCTTAGGGTTTTCGCAAATGATGAACAATTTGCCTTTGCGCTTGACGACCTTGCACTTCGCGCAGCGCTTACGAATGGAGGGGCTAACTTTCATAATTGCACTTCTCCTTGAACTGCTCCTGGCTTGACAGCCAAAGATTGAATTATACTTGTTCTCTTACCTTCCGTCCAGTTACGCTTTTGCATGGGTCAAAGGACTGTCAGGATGAGAGGTTCTCCTTCGGTGACGGCGATGCTGTGCTCGAAGTGCGCCGTCAATGACCCATCAGTAGAAACGACTGTCCACCGGTTGGACAGAACACGGGTGCGGTGCGTGCCGACGAGCACCATCGGCTCGAGGGCAATGGTCATACCTGCTTCGAGCAGGACGCCGGTCCCAGGCTTCCCATAGTTCGGCACCTGCGGCCCCTCGTGCATCTGCCGCCCGACGCCGTGCCCGGTATACTCACGGGTGACGTGGAAGCCGCGCCCCTCGACGAACTGCTGGATAGCCGCAGAAACGTCACCGGTATAATTCCCGACGTGCATCTTTTCGATGGCAATGTACAGCGCTTTCTCGGTCACCTCGAGCAGCTTGCGGGCGGTGGGGGAAAGCTCCCCGACGCCAGCCGTGAAGGAGGCGTCGCCGACGTAACCTTCAACGACCGCGCCGCAGTCTACCGAGATGATATCGCCCTCTTTGAGTTTCCGGTTTCCCGGAATGCCGTGCACCAATTCTTCGTTGATACTGGCGCAAATGGAAGCCGGGAATGGCGGGCGACCATAGTGGTAAAAAGGCGAGTAAGCGCTGTGCTTCCGCAGGACTTCCTCAGCAGCCGCGTTGAGGTCTGCGGTGGTGACGCCGGGTTCGATCAATTCTCGAACGGCCGCCAACGCCAGAGCGTTGACACGGCCGGCTTCGCGCATGAGGGCGATCTCGGCCGGGTTCTTGACGTTGATCTGACGCGCCCAATCCATACTACTTGTGTTTCAGAACCGCCAGGAGGTCAGCGGTCACTTCTTCGACCGTGCGCTCACCGTCAATCTCGGCCAACAAGCCGCGTTGACGATAATAGGCGATCAGGGGCGCGGTCTGTTCCACGTAAACCTGGATGCGCCTCTTGACCGTCTCAGCCTTATCGTCATCGCGTTGGTAAAGTTCAGAACCATCCACATCGCACACGCTGGGTTTCTTCGGCGGGCTGTATACCTGGTGAAAGATGTGACCCTGCGCCCGGCAGGTCCAGCGTCCGCTCAGGCGTTCCACCAGCGTCGTCATAGAGGCGGTGATGCAGGGCACGTGCTCCACTTTGCCGCCGAAATCGGCCAGAATCCTGGCAAGAGCGTCGGCTTGCGCCGGGGTGCGCGGGAAGCCATCCAACAGCGCCCCGCCCTTGCAGTCCGGGCGGGAGAGCCGTGACCGGATCATGGCGATGGTCACTTCGTCGGGAACGAGTTCGCCCTTGTTGATATAAGTCTGCGCCAGCTTGCCCAGTTCCGTCCCGCCCTTGATGTTCTCGCGGAACAGGTCGCCCGACGAGATGTGCGACAGGCCGGTCTTCTCAGCGATGATCTTCGCTTGAGTGCCTTTGCCGACGCCTGGAGGTCCGAGAAGGACGATGTAAGTGGGCATAACAGTTTAACGAACCAGAAGCGAGTCGTCGTAGCCGTGCATTTTCAGCTCGGCGTCAATATTCAAGAAGGTATCCCGCACCACGCCGACGACGATGAGCAGGCCGGCTGATGAGACCAGTAAGAGACCGCTGCTCTGGGCAATTTGTGGGAATATCAGCCCAAGCAGGAAAGGCAGAATCGCGACGATACCCAGGAACAATGCGCCCGGCAGGGTGATGCGCCGCTGCACCTTGGTCAGGTATTTCTGCGTCGGCGCGCCGCGGTTGACGCCTGGAATTTGCGCGCCCACCTTCTTCAGATTCTCGCCGTAATTCTGTTGTGAGAACAAAACATCGGTGTAGAAGAAGGTGAAGATTACCACGCTAAGGAAATACAAAATCCAATATACCCAGGCATGTGTTCCGCTGCCGCTGAAGGTATTCTGAAAGCCCGTAGCGATATTTTTCACAGTCGCGTTCGTAGAGTTGATGAAGTAACTGCCCAAGATATTAGGGAATTGCAGGATGGCACTGGCGAAGATGAGAGGGATCATACCCGCCATGTTCACCATCAGCGGCAGCGTACCCTTGACCGGCATGGACATGCGATTGCCAATGCGCCGTCCCGGGTACATCACGGGCACGTTGCGGCGTCCCTGCTGAACGTAAACGATGGCAAAGATCGTCGCCACGATGGTCACGAGCATGATCGTC
>JALHUM010000001.1 GCA_022865905.1 Anaerolineales bacterium
AGCGCTCTTTGACAAGGATGGCAGCACGCTCATCGACAGTATCTCGTTCGGCGATCAGATGACGGATGTCTCATACGGGCGATATCCGGATGCGGCTGACAGTTGGGCGTTGATGGCTTTTCCAACACCCGGCGGCATGAACATGCTGATTTACGAAGGCTTTGTCGCCAAACCGCAGTTCAGTCATCATCGCGGTTTCTATACTCAGCCCTTCTGGGTGACGCTCGTTACCGAGACCGAAGGGGCCGCCATATACTATACCGTTGATGGAAGCACGCCTTATGATTTCCAGCTGGGCGGTCCGAAGGGTGCAGTTTATGCAGGGCCTATTCCGATCACCAAGACCACATGCTTGCGAGCGGTAGCCTGTAAGTCTAATTGGCAGCCATCGGCGGCCGCGACGCACAGCTATTTCTTCGTTACCGATGTCAAAACGCAGTCGCCTTCCGGTCAGGCGCCTGGGCAGGGCTGGCCTACAGGCAGTGTCAACGGGCAGGTGATCGATTACGGAATGGACCCCGATGTTGTCAACGACCCGCGGTACAAGGACTTGATTGACGATGCTTTGCTTGCGATTCCGACTATTTCTCTGGTCACCGACCTGGCGAATCTATTCAGCGCGTCAACCGGCATCTATGTGAACGCCCGTTCGCAGGGAGAGTCTTGGGAGCGACCTATGTCTGTGGAATTGATTAACCCCGACGGTAGTGACGGGTTTCAAATCGACGCCGGTCTGCGAATACGGGGCGGCTACAGCCGAACCGGCAGCAATCCCAAACATGCCTTCAGGTTATTCTTTAGGCCCGATTACGGGGCGTCCAAACTGAGATTCGCGCTATTCGGCGATGAGGGCGTCGATGAATTCGAGTGTATTGATCTGCGGTGCAGCCAAAACTACTCCTGGTCTTTTGAGGGGAATAGCTCCCCTCATGACACGTTTGTCCGCGAAGTCTTCTCTCGCGATACACAGCGTGACATGGGACAGCCCTATACGCGAAGCCGATATTATCATCTGTACATTGACGGGCACTACTGGGGTCTTTACCAGACCCAGGAGCGTTCCGAGGCATCATACGCCGAGTCGTATTTTGGCGGCGACAAAGAGGACTATGACGTGATCAAGTCTCGCGCCGGCAACGGCGGCTACGACATCGAGGCGACCGACGGCACGCTCGATGCGTGGCGCCGGCTGTGGGACTCGCTCCGCACGACAGTCAGCGACCAGACTTACTACCGCCTGCAGGGGCTTAACACGGACGGCACGCCCAATCACGCTTATGAGAAACTCCTCGACGTCGATAATCTGATCGACTATATGCTCTGCACGTACTATGTGGGCGACCCGGATGGTCCCGTCAGTGCCTGGGCCCGCGTGGCCAACAACTTCTATGGCATCTACAACCGCAATGACCCCGACGGCTTCAAATTCTTCAGGCACGACGCGGAGCATTCTCTTTGGGATCTGCAGGAGTCTCGCCTTTTCGCCTCAACGACGTTAGCTGTGGGCAATCAGTTCAACCAGTCCAACCCGCTGTGGATGCACACGCACCTGATCGTCCATCCGGAGTATAAGATGCGGTTTGCCGACCGCGTGTACAAGTATTTCTTCAACGACGGAGTGCTTACTCCTGGACGGTGCACATCGCGTTTTATGAACCGTGCCAGTCAGATCGACCTGGCCATCATCGCTGAGTCCGCAAGATGGGGTGACGCCAAGCGCTCCACGCCTCGCACCAAAGACGCTGACTGGCTGCCTGATATGAACCGCATGGTCAGCAGCTACTTTCCTTATAGAACCGGCGTGGTGCTTAACCAATTCAAGTCGCAGGGCTGGTTCCCCAACGTCGATGCGCCGGCCTTTAACCAAAATGGCGGTTGGGTCGCCGCTGGATTCAGTCTTACAATCACCGCGCCGGCCGGCACAATATGGTACACGCTCAATGGCTCTGATCCACGTCTCAAGGGCGGCGCTATCAACACCTCCGCCGCGACAGCGTACAGCGGACCTGTCACTCTGACCGGGAGCACCCACGTCAAGGCCAGGGTCCTTAGTGGTAATATCTGGAGTGCGCTTAATGAGGCGGTCTTTGCGGTTGGGCCTGTTGCGGAGAGTCTGCGTGTCAGCGAAATCATGTACCATCCACAGGAAACGGATAATCCGAACGATCCTAATACTGAGTACATAGAGCTCAAGAACATCGGCTCTCAAACCATAAACCTGAACTTGGCAAGGTTCACCAAGGGCATAGACTTCACCTTCGGTGATGTGGATCTTGCACAAAATAAGTATATCCTGGTCGTAAAAGACTTGAACGCCTTCAACGAGAAGTACGGGCAGGGCCTACCGATAGCAGGTACATATACGGGAAGTCTGGATAATGCAGGAGAAAAAATCCAGCTCCAGGATGCAGCGGGCAAACTCATACATGATTTCAAGTACTCCGATGGCTGGTATGACATAACAGATGGTGTTGGATTTTCACTCACCGTTAAAG
>JALHUM010000044.1 GCA_022865905.1 Anaerolineales bacterium
GGCAGCGGTCGTTACAGTAGTATGTTTGACCGTCTCCAATCAGGAAAATGCGTGAATCGTTGGGTAAGGAATTTGTGATGTACGCCATTGCCTCGTAATCGTAGAGGTTTCGGCGCAAGTACCCGGCTTTAGATTCCAACCCAAGGATAGCCGGTAAGGGCTGATATTTGACAAGCGAACCCACCTGGTAGATTAGCGTGACGATTCCCACTCCTGCCAGAAATCCAATGACAGCCAACCTGTTCAGGCGCGGGGAGAACAGGTTTTGCAGCACAATTGCGGTCAGGATGGCAAGTATGGGAAAAACCGGCAGCATGAATCGGACTTGTTGGGAACCGTTAAACCAGTAAAGCAGCCAAAGAATTGCATACAGCGCCAGCGGGCGGGCGCGTTCGCCGCCGGTGTGCTTCCAGGGGTATAGCAGCGTGAGCGGGAACAGGATGCTGGGCATTTCGATGGATAATGATGTTGTAAAAAGATCATTCTTTGCGTAAACAGTGTAAGGAAGGAGCAGGAAGTCAATCCAGCCTCGCCCTGCCCCAAAACTGTTCAGGAGGTATTCGTTGAGTAGGGCAAGACGCGCAGGTGGCCAGCCTGGGCCGCCAAAGATGAACGGGTAAACTGGGTTGCCGGTCAGCATGAAACTCCTGATATACCACGGTAGTGCAATCAATATTGCTACGCCAGCGTAAGAAAAAGCATCTAACAGAAGTTTTTTAAAATCTCGCCGGTTTTGCCAGAGAATCCAGCATCCCAGCAATATGGCGCTGCCAGCGGAAAGAAACTTGCTTCCCAGCGCCAGCCCGGTGGTGACGCCTGCCAGCACCAGCCAAGCGCGGCGGCGCTCGATGGTCCATGTGAAGACAGCGTACAGGCTTAGAAATTCGTAAGCCGCCCAACCCATATCAATATTTGCCCAGATGGCCCAAATTGGCAGGACGGGGATTCCCAGCAATATGGCGAAGGCAATCCAGCCGGTTTTTTTCGAGAAGTGCCTATGGGAAAATGCAAAAGTCGTGCAGACCAGGATGACAGCATATACCAGGTGAATGAGCCTTGCATAAGTATCGCTGCCAAACGCAAGCCCGATGGAAAAGAGCATCTCGATGGTGAATGGCCCGCTCGCGCGCCAGTTCTCAGTATTGAATGTCATGTGATTTGCCGCGAGAAACTGGCGGGGCGACTCCAGGTGATACATCAACCCGTCGTAATCCCAGGGCGGTGCGAGCGACTGGATCAGCGTCGCGAGCAGAATGACGGCGGCGAGGAGGATGATCGCTTTTGGGCCAAGGCTGAGTCCCCGCCACTGGTCTCGCTGAACCTTGGCTCGTTCAGGAATGTGCGCAAGGGTTGAACTCCACTCGTTCCACGTCAATGCGGCGATAACAAGCAGCCAGGCGGCAACCGCGCCGGGAGTCAACCAGCCGATCAGGCCGAGGGCCAACATACCATAAGCAAGGACACCCAGGCCAATAGGGATGCCAAAGATTGCCTGCTCCAGCGCGGTGAGGTCATCCAGCCGGAACCAGCGCAGGAGCCTGTGGCCGAGCGCCGCGGCGATCAATACGACAAAAGCGGTCAGACCCAGTGCGAAGGCAAGATCCAACAGCGCGCGCGGACCGGTGTATTCCAGCGAGCGTTCAGGAAAGAAAAAGCGCAAAGCACCCAGCAGTGTGGCGACGGTCAGCGCAATAAGAACGGGCAGGCTTCGATTCACAGACATGGATCAGGGTAAAGCACAAGCATCCTGGCTTTGCGCGGTGACATCCAGGAAAAGGATGGTAAACCACACACCAGTGATTATCAGCACGCCGGCGAGAAGCCGTATTGCGCTGACCGGTTGCAAGGCGCCCGGCAGTCGCGAGTACATGGCAATGATGGGATAAACAAAAAAAAAGGAACGGATAAAAGAGATAGATTGTTTCATAAAACTCACTTGCGAATAAAGATGCTGGCGGTCGCATCTTGATATATGCTCTGCCAGCCTGCGGCGATCAGGGCTTTGGACAGGGCGGAATCGGTTGGGATGATTGCCCAGGTGACGGCGTATTGATCTAATACGTTCTCCCAGCCCTCCGCCAGCGTGATAATCTGTTCATACTGGCGCGTCAGCGCCTCGCCATAGAAATCGGTTTGACCGTCTATGAAGACCTTTTGCTCCGGCCACAGGCGGTGGAGCAGGTACCCGCCCCAGGTGAAATAGTTGAACATGTTACCCGGCTGGGGATGGGCCTCCAGCCAGTCCACGGCCTGGACAGGGAAGACCGCAGGATCGAACGTGTTGCGTGCGGTCATGGCCGGCGCGGAAACCATCAGGGCGATGAGGAGAATAGCGATCAACGGCCA
>JALHUM010000045.1 GCA_022865905.1 Anaerolineales bacterium
TGCCGGTGAACCTGACGCGCGTGAGCCAGGAGGCAGTGCCGCCGGGGGCCCACATCCAGCTCTGGTTAGAAAATGAACAGGGTGAAGTGCTGGAAAACTTAATACTTCCGGCCGGCAGCCAGGCGGGCATCCACTTCCATAATGAAACCAGGTTCTCGTTTGAAGATCCTGGAAGATACCGGATTTCTGTCCGCCTCAATACCGTAGATGGCAACCTGGCAGAAACTTCAGTGCCGGTTCTGGTTCTAGAGCCAGATAACCCTGACCAGTGGATGGATCGTATGGGTTGTGCTGGGGCGCACGCACCCATCTTTAAGAACAGTCCTCCCAACGGCCGGCCTCCAACGTGGCAAGACCTTGACCTTCCTCTTTTAATCGCGTTGCCCGATTCGTTGACTGTGGGTGATTGGGAGAAGGTCCTGGATGCAGTCCGGCGGGGGTGCACAGCCATCATCGGCCCTTTGACACCCGAGGACCACCTGGCAACCGAATTATTATCGCGCTTGGGAGTGAGTATAAAACTTTTCCCTGGAATTGGGAGCTGGAATGGATGTTATCATTGGATACCAGGCAGCCGCTTATTTAAAGGCCTGCCAGCCGGGTGTATCGCAGGGGAGGAATATTTCGATGTTCTTCCCCACTACGTGCTGGGAGAAATGGGTGGCGAAGTTTATTCAGGCTCCTTCACCACCACCACCAATCGCCGCCAGGAGAAACATGTCTTGTGGCATAACGATATCGAATCGATCAATACCGGTAAGGGTAAGATCATCTTCTGCCAATACCGTTTATTCAATCAAAAACCAGGTCATCCAGTTGCCATGCAACTTGCCAACAACTTGCTACAAATGGTTATAGAAAATTACGAGATAATAGATGGATTCTCATCCAAGCATTGAAAAAATCAATTATTTAGAAGATATCGCCTACCAGATTCGCAGGCTCACCGTGGAAATGGTCAGTTTCGGTCAATGGGGACATATCGGAGGATCGTTTTCGATGGCAGAAATACTGGCCGTCCTTTACTTCCGCGAATTGAACATTGATCCACAGAAACCCAAATGGAATCGCCGCGATCGATTGGTCCTTTCAAAAGCCCACGCCTGTCCCGCTTTGTATGCTGCAATGGCATTGAGAGGATTCTTCCCCATCGAAAAAATATATACCTATTGCGAAATGGATGGGGTCCTGGAAGGCCATACGGATATGAAACGCACTCCGGGTTTGGAGAACTCCGGCGGGCCGCTCGGGATGGGCCTTTCCGTGGCAGTTGGCATGGCATTAGGACTGCGAATGAAAGAGAACCCGCGCGCCAGGGTTTATTGTATCCTGGGTGATGGGGAGATGAATGAAGGCAATGTGTGGGAAGCAGCGATGTCGGCGGCTCATTACCATCTGGATAATTTAATCGCTGTCGTCGACTATAACAAGGTAATGGCGAAAGGGCTGGTTGCAGACCTGATGAGTATTGAACCCCTGGGAGCTAAATGGCGGGCGTTTGGGTGGGAGGTGATCGAGGTGGATGGGCATGACATCCCAGCACTGGCGGGAACGTTTTACGAAGCGCGTTGGATAAAACCGCATGGCTCGCCAGTTGTCATTATCGCACATACCGTTAAAGGAAAAGGCGTTGAACAATCTGAGTTCAACTATAAGTGGCACACCCGGGCCCCCGATCCACAAATGGCAGACCAAATGCTGCGAGAGCTTGGCCGTAATTATGGAAAGCCCGAAGAAGGTTACAGCCGGCTTGGTTGGGATATAAAGAAGGAGACGTTCTATGGAGGTGAATAAAACACGTAAATCAGCTGAGATGCGGAATATATTTGGGAATACCCTGGTGGAATTGGGTAAAGCCTATCCTGAGGTTGTCGTTCTGGATGCGGATTTAAACACTTCATCAAAGGCTGTCATATTCAAGAAAGCCTTCCCCGACCGCTTTATCCAGGTCGGGATTGCCGAGCAAAACCTGTTTGGAATCGCAGCGGGGTTGGCGCTGACCGGCTTTGTCCCCTTTCCTTCGACTTTCGCCGCTTTTGTTTCACGCCGGGCGTTGGATCAAATTGCCATCTCGATCTCCTACCCGAACCTGAATGTGAAGATCCCAGGATCGTATGTGGGTTTGCCGACCAGCCGGGCCGGAGCTTCTCATAACTGCATCGAGGACATTGCCATCATGCGGGTGATGCCCAATATGCACGTAGCTGACCCCGCGGACGGCTGGGACCTGCGAGCTATCATGCTGAAAGCAATGGAAACAGAAGGCCCGGTCTATTTCAGAATACCTCGGATTGCTTTAGATGATATTTTCGACGAGACCCACCACTTTGAATGGGGAAAAGGTAAGATATTACGCGCCGGCACAGACGTCACGTTGTTTGGAACCGGTATGATGACTTCATTATGCTTGAGAGCGGCAGATCTATTGCTCCAAGAAGGAATCCATCCAGAAGTAATTCACCTTGGCTCGATCAAGCCGGTCGATCAAGAGTTGGTACTTGAATCGACCTCTCGGACCGGGTGTGCTGTAACAGCAGAAAACGCATCGATCATTGGTGGTTTTGGTGATGCAGTTATGGAAGCTTTGTCCGAATCAAGACCCGTCCCAGTATTCCGAATCGGTGTCCGCGATCAATTTGTGGAAAGCGGCGGAATCGATGAACTTTTTACTCTACACCAGATGCAGCCGGAACATATCGCAAATGCAGCCAGGAAAATGATGCGGGTAAAAGGATAGATATAATGGAGCATGTAACTGATCCTTTTCTGTTCTTCTCTGATTATATATCGATCACTGGCCTGCCCCATCTCGGTCCTAAAAAAAACGGGGATCCGCGCCTGATTGGGAAAAAACTGGGTTTGCTCAATGGCTCATCCTGGGTCTCAGCTTGGAGTAATTATTTTGGGCGAATTTACCTCCCCGGCGTACAGCTTGTGGATATGGGGAACGATGCCATCCAGCTTAATTTTATGCGCGCCTTCGCAGCCGGCGAACCATGCCCTCCACAAGAGAATATCGACCGCTTTACCAGGTATGCTATCGACCTGGTCGAGCTTGCACAGGTTCAGGCAGTCCTGATCACCTGCTCGACGATGAACCGGAGCTATCCGATGGTTGCCGAAGCCTTACAGCCTTATCACGTACCTGTAATCCAGATCGATATCCCCATGATGGAAAGAGCAGTTACTATAGGTGGAAAACTTCTGATCATTGCCACCCACGGACCCACAGTGGAGAGCACCGGCAAGTTATTAAGAGAAACGGCAACCAATTATGGGAAAATAATTGCCAATGAAGGTGTTCTGGTCGAAGATGCCTGGCATTATCTGATGGATGGAGATGTCGAAGGGCACAATCGGGTCATTTCCGAGGCGATTGTGGAGCAAAGGAATAATCATTTTACTTGTGTAGTTTTGGCTCAATTATCGATGTCCATATTTCTATTCTCTCATCCCGATCCTCTGGCTGAATTTGGGATGCCCGTATTAACCAGCGGTCAATGCGGCTTTGAACGGGTCCGGGACATCCTGATGGATCTCCCGTTAACAAAGTAACAGGATCTTCCTGGGATTAAATAAACGCCACCCATTAAAAATATATTGCTACAATAAATAGAGGCCAATAACATGAATGAAGGATCATATTTTCAGAGGGTCAATAGCTTAACGCCGACCAAATTCTGGATCAATAACCCTACCCGCCAACAAGCCGATCTGGCAATTGCATACGGCGCCAGCGGTTGTACAAACAACCCATCTTATACACAGAAAATGATCGCTCATCCAACAGAAGGCGCGTATGCCATGGGGCTGTTTAAGGAAGCCTTCCAGGAGGCGGACGATGAATCGGAAATAGCCGGGGTGTTCCAGAGAAAGTTGATCAAACCGATCGCAGATAAATTTCTGCCCATCTATGAAAATTCTAAGGGGGAAGATGGATATGTGAGCATTCAGGGTGATCCCATCCGGGAAGATGACCCATCCAGCATCATCCATGATGCCATCCTGAACCGTAAACTTGGGAAAAATATATGCTGCAAAATCCCGACAACAATATCTGGAATAAAGGCCATGGAATTTTTGATCGGAGAAGATGTTCCAATGAATGCAACGGAAATCTTTGCCGTCAGTCAGATAATTGAACTCTGCGAAACCTACAAGCGGGTTTCCAAGATGACTGGGAAACGTCCCATGTTCTACGCATCCCATATCGCTGGTATCTATGATGATTATTTCAAACTATACGTAGAACAAAATAAAATAGATATTTCACCCGACGTACTCTGGCAAGCTGGCTTAGCCGTAGCACGAAAAGTGTATGACATCATGCAGAAGCGGGGGTATCGAGCCATATTTATCGGCGGAGGGGCGCGCGGCTTACATCATTTCACCGAAATGGTAGGGGGTAAAGTTTGCATCACTATTAATTGGGATGGGACGGCTGAGAAGTTGATTGAGCAAAATCCACCGGTCGTGTACAGGCTGTTCAACCCTGTTCCGCAAAAAGTGATTGATGAGCTGATGGAAAAACTGCCCGATTTTAAGCGCGGTTACTTAGAGGACGGCCTGGCACCCGATGAATTTGAGAACTTCGGACCGGTTAGACTTTTCCGCGATAGTTTCGTAAAGAGTTGGACGCGCATATTGGAGCTGGTAAAAGTGAAGAAATTATCCGGTAGTTAATCACGGGTTGAGGCAAATTCACCGGCTGCCCGGATAACTTCCCTCGAGCTGACCGACGCGCAGTATAAAGATTCTAGCATTTTAACCATGCACTGCGTGCCCAAGAGTTCCACCTACTCTTCGGGGAAGTCATTGGCCAGGGTGCAGTCGCGCAGCATAATTACCATATAGTTTCGCCGGAGTGCGTCAATGGTCTTTGTCATCAGGCTGGCATCAACAGAAAAGCCATTCCTCGAAAAAATAAAAAACCGAGGGCAAACAAATGGAACCAATTCTACAAGAAATCTACCAAGGCATCCTCGACGGCCAACACAGGGAGGTGGAAGCCAAGGTCCAGGCGGCACTACAAGCCGGCCTCAACCCGAAAAGCATCCTCGACGAGGGCATGATCGCGGCGATGGCGGAGGTCGGACAGCTGTTCGAATCCGGTGAGTTCTACGTGCCCGAGATGCTCGTCTCAGCCCGCGCCATGCAGACCGGCCTGGCTGTGCTCAAACCGCACCTAAAGGAAGCCAACCTCCAGTCGGCGGGAAAGGTAGCGATCGGCACGGTCAAAGGCGACTTGCATGATATTGGCAAGAATCTGGTGATTATGATGCTGGAAGGGGCTGGTTTCGAGATCCTGGATCTGGGGGCCGACGTAGCGCCCGAGAAATTCGTCGCGGCAATACA
>JALHUM010000046.1 GCA_022865905.1 Anaerolineales bacterium
GCTCGAGGGTTTGATACGCGCTGCTGACGAAATCTTTCCGGAGGCTATCTTCGCTGTTCACCTGGATCACGGCGATGAAGAAACCTGCTACGACTGCATCAATAGCGGTTTCTACAGTTCGGTGATGATTGACGCCAGCCACGAGGAGTTCGACACGAATGTCGCCATCACGAAAAGGGTTGTCGAGGCAGCCCACGTCAAAGGTATCGTGGTCGAGGCGGAGCTGGGCCAACTGGGCGGCGTGGAAGAGCACGTCAAGGTGGACGAAGCCAACGCCAAGCTTACCAACCCCGACCAGGCCAAGGAGTTCATTAAACGCACCGGTTGTGACTCGCTGGCCTGCGCTATTGGCACCAGCCACGGGGCATTCAAGTTTACGGGCAGCCAGGGATTACATTTCGATGTGCTGGCGGATATCCAGAAGCGCCTGCCGGGCTTTCCACTCGTCATGCACGGCTCCAGTTCTGTCCCACAGGAAGAGGTGGAACGCATAAACAAAGCCGGCGGCAACCTGAAAGGGGCCAAGGGCGTAGACGAGAACCAGTTCAAGCGCGCGGCCGAACTGGGTGTGACCAAGGTCAACATTGACACTGATGGCCGCCTGGTGTGGACGCGCGTCCACCGCGAATATTTCCTCGAGCACCCGGAGAACTTCGACCTGCGGCCAGTTGGCAAGGTTTTTATGAGTGAGTATGCCAGATTCATCGCTCACAAGAACGAGAAGCTGGGCAGCGCCGGTCAGCTTGACATTGTCCGTGAACTAATGATTTGAACCAAGCCAGTCTCCGACCAAGGCGTCAGTCGCGACCGTTACATGCTCATTCCCCGCACCTTGATCTTTCTCAGGCGCGGGGAATCTGTCTTGCTGATCAAGGGCGCGCCCCATAAGCGCCTGTGGGCGAACAAATACAATGGCGTGGGCGGGCATGTCGAATGCGGCGAGGATGTGCTCTCGGCCGCCAGGCGTGAGCTGCGCGAGGAGACAGGTCTCATCGCTGACTTGTGGCTGTGCGGAACGGTGGTGGTCGAGACGGGCGAGAAATTTGGCATCGGCATTTTCGTTTTTACCGGTGAGTGTCCGCAGGGTGAGCCTAACCCTTCCTCAGAAGGGGCATTGGAGTGGATCCCCTTTGCCAATGTGTCATACCTGCCCGGCGTGAAGGATTTGCCGGTTTTGCTGGAACGCATCCGGCAAATGGAGCGCGGCGATCCGCCCTTCTCGGCGCGCTCGTTTTATGACGATAACCAAAACTTGATCGTAAAATTCGCTCAATAACCTTTGGCGAATGACATTACTTTGCACCCAATTCTATCTTTAACTTCCCCACCGCAGTGATCAGCGCGATAAGTTCATGATTGACCGGTTTCATCTTCTTTCGAAGTGTTTCTACGCTAATTTGTCGCCAATTTCACCGAGGAACTAGATGGCCGTCAGGCGGTCGTCAGGTTTTTCGCACTCGAGCAACTCCAGCAGGGATGGAATCTGGCAGGTTTTACTCATATCGTCGGAAATTTATAGTTTATAACCGATCTTACGCAAGAAGCCCTTCCGCCATGTAATGCCTCCTTCGTCTTCGATGCCTTTAGGCGCAGAGCCGTCTATCACGCCCAAAATGCCGCGACCCTGCTCCGTTTCGGCCACGATGACCTCGGTCGGGTTGGCGGTGGCGCAGAAGATGTGACAGACCTCCGGCACCATCTTGAGAGCGTTCAGCACGTTGATCGGATAAAAACCCTCGCCCATAAAGACGATGAAGCTGTGACCTGCGCCTATGGCCTGGGCGTTCTTCTTGGCGAGTTCGATCATCGCTTCGTCCGTGCCTGTCCAGCGCACCAGGCACGCGCCTGATGCCTCACAGAATGCCAGCCCGAATTTTATCCCCGGCACGGTAGTGACCAGCGCCTCGTGGATATCTTCCACACTCTTGATGAAGTGCGTCTGACCTAGGATGAAGTTGACCGCTTCGGGTTTTTCGATTATGAGGGTAGTGAGTTGCATGGGGGGATTCTCCTTTTGAAAGATTGCCAAGAAATATACACTTATGATACAACAAGAGTGAAATTATGTATGCCCTATTCGATGGCCGAACGATATTCATAACTGTAATAATAGCCTTATGGCCCATAGGGCATTGCTGTTGTCCGCGGCCGACCGTCCAGCCACTCGCCGCAATAGCGACATTTGAAGGCACTATCCTGGATTTCTTCTGCGCAGTACGGGCAGGTTTTCTTGCTGATCCTTTCAGCGTTTTTTATGGCCAATAGAATCCCCACAATCTGATTGCCCCGAAATGTTCTCCGGTGGCTAAATACCTGCCGTCTGGTGAAAACGCCAGACCTTCTATCATATTAAGTCCCGAATCTTCGTCATACCTGCTCATAACTTCCTTAAAATCAAACCATGAGCAACAAGTTTCATTGGAGATGTCTATGATCTCCAAAATACCCCAGACTTTGTTATCCATGCCGTCGCCACCCCCGACGGCAAGAAACCTCCCGTCTGCTGTAATTGCCGCATCATAGATCGCCCCATGGAGGGCAATATATTCTACGTCTTCTCTGCTAACCGGCATAAAGATTATATGGATGCCGAATAGCTTTGCCTCGGTTATGTAGCCAATCGTGAAGCAGCCAAACGGATCCCAAGGTACTGCCACAACCCGGCTGCCGTCTTGAGAAAAACCTACAAAAAAATCACCTCCCCCTCCTCCACAACCGGGATTCATCCCCTCGAACCGTTTACCGATGTTGTCGCCATTGGATGGATCATAAAATCTCAATCCTCTTCCCGTAACTGCCAGCAGCCGGCCATCGGGCGAGAAAGCCAGGGCCGATGCCTGATCTAGAATCGTATTGACGGAATATCCTCCGGCGACATTCCAAATAACAACCCGGTCGTTCCAGCCGGTGGCGAGTTCTCTGCCATCCGGAGAGAAAGCCAGACTTCGTATCGTCTTGCCCTGTTTTTTAAATGTATACAGAATTTTATTGCTGGCAATATCCCATAAATACACAGTACCCTCACTTGGGACGGTCGAGGCTAAAAACTTTCCGTCTGGAGAGAATGCTATGTGATTTGGAGAACTTTCATGTTTCAGGCTACCCAGTTGTTCCCCGGTGGAAACATCCCAAAAGGTGACACCGTTGCCGTCTGCAGAAGCCAGTATCTTCCCATCCGGTGAAAATGCCACATCCATAACTGTACTTGAAGCTTGCCAACGCGCCAATTCGACAACGGGATTATCCGCTGATATTGCCACCGGCGGCATAGGAACCATTGTCCCGGCCGACACGGGTAATGCAAGCGTAGGGATTGGCGTCAATGTAGGGGTGGAAGTAGCAGTTGCGGTCGGCGTTGGCGTCCAGGATAGCGCCGTGTTCGTCCCGGCCACTGATGTTTCTGTGAGCCGCGCGGCCGCCGTCTCGGCGGCGGAGGTGAAAACCGCGTCTGGGTTGGGCTGCGTTGTAGGCTGGCCTCCACAGCCGCTGACTGTAACAATGGAGAGAGAAATCAAGATGTATTTAATAAGGCGAGTCATCATATTTTCTTCTCATAAAACACGAGCAACGTGCTTCCGTATTTCCTTTGCTCTATTTCAGCCAAATGTGTAAGTTCCATTTTCCGGTATTCCCGCGGGTGAATTTGCACAACGACCCACGCCCCCTCACTCAACCAGCCAGGATTGGCATCCAGGGCGGTCAGCGCTTTCGACCACATTTCTTTGTATTGCGGGGGGGCGACGTAGACATAGTCGAAAATCCGGTCGGGCGGGGCGGAAAGCATGGAAAAGGCGTCGCCGCGGCGCACTTCGGCCCGATCCATGAAACCGGTATGCTCCAAGTTCCATTGAATGGTCTCGACGGCACGCCGGTTCAGCTCTACGAAACGGACGAAGGTTGCGTTGCGGCTTAGGGCTTCGATACCTATCGCGCCTGTGCCTCCGAAAAGGTCCCACCAGGCGGCGTCCACCACGTCCCCGGCCAGGATGTTGAACAGGGCCTGCTTCACCATATCGGTGACCGGGCGGGTCGTATCGCCAGGGACGGATTTCAACCGGCGGCCTTTGGCGGTTCCGGAAATGACTCTCAGGCTCATTGCTGTAAAGTAGGAAGTAAAAAGTAAAACGTAAGACGTAAATTACGTTTCACGCTTTACGTTTTACGTTCTTCTCCTCCACGCTGTTTCGCGCCACCAAAATATTCCCATGCGGGGCGATAACCGGCACCACGCAGCCCGTGCCAAGAATGAACCGGCGGCCATTGGTTTGCTGGATGGCGTCTTGCGCTTCTGTCTGGACTTCGTGACTGTTGCCCAATACGATGGTCTTTTGGCTGATCCCGCCGCAGACGGCCTGTAAGACCTCGGAGGTCTCGCACAGGGACGGCGGCGTCTCGCGGTCGTGCCAGTTCACGATGGGGAAAGACAAGGAAGAAGTCAGAAGCGAGAAGTATATTTCTCTGCCGTGGAGGTGGAGCATGTTGCACCACAAACCCTGCGCCGGTTCAAGCGTTATTTTATCGAACGGCAGGCCGAAGGTTTTGTATTCGTCGAGCGTGAGCAATCCCGCCTGGGCGTGCTGGACGGCGTAGAAGACCCCGTCAATTCCGGTTTCGATGGCGGCTGCGACGAAGCGGCACGTCGTCTCAGCGATGGTCTGCAAGCCTTTCAGAACGGCTTCGGGAGACTGACGGAGGTGGACGATCAGCCTGTCCCCACCGGCCAGGTTCTTGGCTTGCGCCAACGTACTAAAAATGGTTTGGAGCAGGGGAACCTCGGGGCCGAGTTCGCGGCGCAGGAGGCGCAAACAGGCCAGTTGTCCGGAAAGATGCGGCGCGGAAGGGTCAAGCGCGGGCAGGCGTTCCCAATCCTGCGGCTTTTCGATCACGTATCTAGTGTAACGCCGCGTCCCTTCGGGGTTGCCTTCCCAGGCATCCTCCGCGCCCCAGTCTTTCAAACAAAAGGACGAGGCCGGGGTGACTTTGACCAGGTCGAAATCGTAGCAGCGCTGGAAGTCCATGGTGGCGGCGGCCAGCGTTTCGGGCGACTGGTCGTCCACCGGGAAATGCCGCCAGAGGGTGACCGGCGGGCGATCTAAGGCCAGGTCGTCGGCGAGGCAGGCTTGCAGGCGTTCGCGGTGGGTAAGAGGCATCATATTCCTGGAAAGATGACCGTCACCTCGCTGGTGACGGTCGCTGGGTATCTAGACTCGAGGGGGCTTATGCCACCGCGATGTATTCAGCAGTGGCTATAGGACTTGGTACAGGTAGTTTATCTTCCTGTAATCCATGCAAGTGCAACTCGATAGCTTCTTGCATATTGCGTGTTACTTCCTCGTGAGTCTTGCCCGTCGCCACACAACCGGGCAGATCGGGCGAGTAAGCCGAGTAATTTCCATTGGCTTTTTCGATAACGATCAAGTATCGGGACATATTACCGCTCTCTTTCAATCGACTTTCTCAGTTGCGCTTGTTTCAAAATGCTATTGAATGTACCGGGGGCAAGTTCATGACTAGGATGTCCAGCGATGGTGATGTGACCTAATTTTATTGGATGTTTGTATTGACAGTGGCTGCCCTTCGAGGCCATAAGATACCAACCATCCGATTCGATGAGTTTGATGGCGTCACGTACTTTCACGGGAAAATTTTAGCACAAAAATGGCTTTTAGGTGTTCGCGGTGAGGGATTTCTTATATCTCCCTTTTTACTCCTTGCTCATTTCTTCCCCAATGTTCCCAACAATTTCTCCATTTCCTCTTCTTCCCCCTCTTGATTGCTGAAGTATTCCGTCATGAATTGCGACCGTCTCAATCGCAGCGCCATCGGGGCGACCACCTGCAAATCCTCCACCATCACCGCCTCGCGCCCATCCGCAGCCGCGTAGGCGCGGGCTGCTTCGAACCAGGTAATCTCGGCGCGCAGACTGTCAATGCCCATTTTCTGCACCAGTTTAATGGCAGGCTTTGCTACCTTGTCGGGCAGCGCCACTTTTTGAAGGCGATGGCGGGCAACCTGGATCTCGGTCGCCGCGGCGGATATCTCTTCGGCGTAAGCGGCGGACATCTGGCGCGGGCTGGTCAGGTACGAGCGGACACGACGATAGGCTTTCAGCCGCTCATCGGGTTTCTCCAACCCTTTTACGATGACGCGCAGCCCGAAGCGATCCAGGATCTGCGGACGCAGCTTGCCCTCCTCCGGGTTCATCGAGCCGATCAGCACGAAGCGGGCACGGTAGGTGGCAGATACCGGTCCGCGCCGGACGGTGTAGCTGCCCTGGGCGGCTGCGTCCAGGATGGCGTCCACGATGTCATCGCCGAGCAGGTTGATCTCGTCAATGTAGAGCAGGTTGAGGTCGGCTTGGGCCAGGATGCCACGCCGGATGCGCAGCCGTTCGTGAATGGCAGCCTGTTTGCCAGCCCCCGCACTTAAGGGGTCAATCCCGCCGACCACGTCTTCCAGCCGGGCGTTGAGCGGCAGCTCAATCAAGCGGACGCGATCGGGCGCGGTCAACGGTTGATCTTCGGCGAACTTCCTGGCGCAATCCGGGCAAACGGCCTCCAGTCCGCCCGTTTCGATGTCTTCGGGCAGGCAGCCGTAGTGACACAGGCTGCGCTCGACCATGGGCAGCAGATCCAGCAGCGAGCGGACGGCGGTTGTCTTGGCTGTGCCGCGTGGGCCGACCAGCAGGATTCCGCCGATGGCCGGGTTGACCAGCCCCAGCAGGAGTGCCAGCTTCATCTCCCGCTGGCCGACGATTGCCAGGAACGGGAAGGGAATTGCCTCGGCCAGCCCGGCTTCCTCGGCGCTGACCGGCGGGACGGCTTTGCCGGAGACGAAGTCCACCAGTTCACGCAAGTTGCGGAAAGGGTGCGCCACGCGCTCTTTGGGTTCCTCTACTTCGGATGGGGTATTCGGGAGCAATTGAGATCCTTTTGAAAAGCGGTTAATGTTCCTTTTGCGCCAACCTGCGCTCCTGCCGCTCTCTGGCAGCCTGCATACGGGCTTTTTCGGCCGGTTTATCAGCGCGAAGCGGCGGCACAGGTACCGGCTTACCGTCCTCGCCCAGCGCCACGTAGACCAAATAGGCCGTGTTGGTGTGCGTCTGCTCACCAGTAATCGGGTTTTCAGCCACTACCTGCACCTCGACTTCTATTGAGGTGCTCCCCGTATACGTCACCTCGGCGTTCAAAATAACCAGGTCGCCAATGCGGATGGGCTGGCGGAAGGTCATCTGATCCATTGCAACGGTTACTACCCGGTGCTGGGAATGACGCATACAGGCCAATGCGCCGGCCTCGTCCACCAGTTTCATGATCCAGCCACCGTGCACGTTGCCGAGATTGTTGGCGTGCTCCGGCTGCATCAACTGGGCAATGGTAATGCGCGAGGCGCGCATGGGTTTGGGGGACAGTGTCATTATTCCAAATCCTCCCGCAAATCCCCTGCATCAACCGTGTGCAGGCGTTCAGGCTCATCGAGGAGAACATCCACCGTGTCTTGATAAAGCTCGCTCATCAGCGGGGCGAGTGGGAA
This sequence comes from Anaerolineales bacterium, assembly GCA_022865905.1. Taxonomy (GTDB): domain Bacteria; phylum Chloroflexota; class Anaerolineae; order Anaerolineales; family Villigracilaceae; genus CG2-30-58-95. Next base: position 7,534 of record JALHUM010000046.1, read on the forward strand.
TGTGGCCGGCGGGTAGACATTGCGAGGGTGGGTGGGCGGCACCAGCTTTGGCTTGGAGATTTCGAGGGTGCGTTTGCGCAAGAGGCGTGGGTCGTTATTGAGGTAGCCGACGTAGAAACCGAGCACAGAATAGACCTCGCGTTCTGGGGTCACAAAGCCGACCCACTCGCCTTGCATGTTGAAGAGGTGTGGGTAAACCAAGAACACCTCGGCATCGCCGCGTGAAGTGTAGATGGGGATGATAGGATGTCTTTTGTTCATGACTGCTCCCAGAACGCGCAGATATTTTGAAACCGCGAAGAAATCTTCGCGGACACGAAGAAAACCTTCGCGTCCTCACCTGCACTCCCCGGCGCTGCCCGCCAGGGCAAGTGCCGGGGAGTGCAGGCGTCGCACCTTCGTGATGTTTCTTTTTGGTTGTGGCTGGAGGTCGCGCTATCAATCCACATCATTATACGTCCAATAGCGGTTGACGAAGAAGTTCCATAGCATGACCACGCTGACCGCAATGGCCAGGGTGAAATTCTTCGCCAGGAAATCAGGCGTCAACGATATCCGAAATGACGTACTTTGAAAAAACGTGAGCATGGGCGGCTCGAGCAACCAGAGGATGGGGATGCGGATGGCGATGCCAGCTACATTGACGGCGAAGAACATTACCAACTGGCGCATTATTGGACGGGAACGGGAGTCTGGATACGTCCAGTGGCGATTCCAGATGAAGTTGCTGATGACAGCGCAGATGAAGGAGATCGTTCCAGCGACTACCAGCGGAGTACTGAGAAGCCGGGTGAGCAGGTTCATCACTCCAAAGTCTACGATTGCACCGATGACGCCAACCGCCATGAAGCGTAGGAAGCGCGTTCGTTCTTGAGGATGTGTGAGGATGGTCATGCCAGCCCAAGTTTCTTTTTGAAATATGGGATTGTCTGGCGGATGCCTTCCTCGAGGCTGATCTTCGGCCCCCAGTCCAGGATTTCGCGGGCGCGGGTGATATCGGGCTGGCGGCGTTGAGGGTCATTCCCCAATTGGGCATTTTTCTCGAAGATGAGACCTGCTTTGTTCCCGACGATACGATTGATACTCTCCGCCAATTCGAGCACGGTCATCTCGACCGGATTGCCGATATTGACTGGTAAATGTTCATCCGACAGCAGCAGCCGGTAGATGCCATCAATCAGATCGTCCACGTAGCAAAGACTGCGGGTATGCGAGCCGTCGCCGTAGACGGTGAGGGGCTTTCCCTGGAGAGCTTGCTGGAGGAAATTAGGCATCAGGCGGCCATCGTCCAGTCTCATGCGCGGGCCGTAGGTGTTGAAGATGCGGGCTATGCGCGTGTTCACGTTGTGGTAGTTATGATAAGCCATGGTCAGGGCTTCGGCGAAGCGCTTGGCTTCGTCGTACATCGAACGAGGGCCGACCGGGTCGGTGTGCCCCCAGTAAGTCTCTTTTTGCGGGTGTTCGAGAGGGTCGCCGTAGATTTCGCTGGTGGAGGCGAGCACGAAGCGCGCTCCCTGGGCTCGACATAGCCCTAGGCAGTTATGTGTGCCTAAGGCGCCGACTTTCATGGTCTGGATGGGCAGGTTGGGATAGCCGAACGGCGAGTTCGGGTTGGGACTGGCCGGAGAGGCGAAATGCAAAACAGCGTCAACCCTGCCCGGAACGAGGATGTAATTCGAAACGTCATTCCGATAGAAGGTAAATTTCCTATTGCCAGACAGGTGAGCAATGTTATCGGGGTTGCCGGTGATGAAATTGTCCATCCCGACCACCTCATGGTCTTCAGCCAGCAGGCAGTCGCACAGATGTGAACCCAGGAATCCGGCCGCGCCGGTGATGAGAATACGCATCTTTACCTCTCAATTGGATGTCATTGCGAGGAGGGCGATCCCGTTCGCTCCTCTCCCTGGCCTAGCCCGCCAGGGCAGGCAGGGCATGCTTTACCCGACGAAGCAATCCCCGACTAGGGAGGAGGTAGCTTTGCCGCTATAGAATAGCGGCTCGCAATGACAGGATTATTTCATCCAATCAATCCTGCTGGTCAGCCCATCCCCGGTAATTTGCTGTGTCTGACCGCTGCCAATATCAACCAGCCACAGGTTGCCCTGGTACAGGACGGCCAAGAAATCGCCCTCGGCCGGGATCGCTTCCGGCGCCCAGACCGGCGTCTGGGGATCAAGGCCGGTCAACCCTTGGGCTGGGAAGAGTCTCTGCCGGTTCGAGCCGTCGCGATCCATTACCACCAGGCGATAACGGCTGGTCTCGCTCTGGGCGGGGAAAATGGCTTCCAAATAGGCAACCCGGTAAGCTTTCTCTGACCCGTTCACCCGCAGTGGTGAGACGGCTGGATAGGCGAACATGCCGGTCTGTTGAACCAGGCGGACAGTGGCGTTGTTGACCAACGAAAGGCCGAGCAGGTCGAAGAAGGGCGACTCTTCGGGGCTGACCAGACCTGTCGGCGGGGCGTGTGTGACGACGAACAGCGTCTCCCCGTCCGCGCCCCAGGCCAGGCTGGGGATCCAGGCCCAGTCGCCGTGCGTGTCGAGCGGGGTGACGTCCAGCCAGGGGATCAGCGTACCGGTTTCCAGGTCCACGAAGCCGACGCCGTCCGGTCGGGCGTAAGCGAGTTGTGCGCCGTCCTGGGACCAGGCGAATATTGTCCCCCACCAGCCGTAGATCCCGCCCGCGTTCGCCCCGATGATCATCTTGGGCTTGACCACCACGCCGCCAACGCTAAATGTGACGGTGTAAAGGTCGTTGTTGGCCTGCCAGCCCGGCGGTGTGGCGCGTGGCTCGACCGTTGAATAGGCTACGTTGTTTCCCTGGCCGGGAACGAATCCAGCAAAGTGTTTGATATTGGAGACGTTCAGGTTGATGGGCGTCTGCGTTCCCTCGCCGGTGCTGACGACCCATAACGTGTTGATCTCTTCTGCCGCAGGCCGGGTGGATTTGCGGGTGAAAAGCAGCCAGTTCCCATCTGGCGAAAGAACGAAGATATAACTGTCCAGGTCGCCGGTGGTGACCAGCGGGCGGCGGTTGGCGGTCGAATCTTCCATCAGCCAGGCGTTACCTGCGGAGAGATAAACCAGCTTGCCGGGAATGGGCAGGGGCGCGAAAGGCGTCTGCATGCCCAGCATGACGATCTCCGGCGTGGCAGGCAGTAGAATGAATTCCTTGATGACGGAGTTGCTCGACTCCACGCCATCCTCGTAAACGTGGCGGTAGGTTAATTCTTTCAGCCCGTTCTGGCCGGCCTGGATCAGGCGCGTCTCTCCTTCTGGCAGGGACTCATTGCGCAGCTCCTGATGCTCGAAGGGGATGACGACTTGCTGGGTGTCGAATACCTCGCGGATGCGCCGCACGCGCACCGAATCGCCCTCTGAAAGGACGGTATATCCTGGAGGCTCGAGGCGATCCAGATTACCCAAAGTAATCCCTGCCGCAGTGATGGCTTGCTGCGCCGTGCTCCCGGCTGGGATGCTGACCGGCTGCGTCGCGCCATCCGCCTCGATGTTGACTGTAATGTCCGCTTGCGAAACCTGCGGTGGGCGGCAGCCGGTCAGGAACGTGAAGGATACCAGGAATACCGCAATATTATATGTCATTGCGAGGGAGCGCAGCAACCGCCTATCCTGGCGGTCAGGCCAGGGAAGCAATTCACACGTGGTTGGGGGAGATTGCTTCAACCTGCTTCGCAGGTCTCGCAATGATACAAGGTAACCTTGCCGTGCTAGAAAAATGCCTGCCATGCGGATACTGGTATAATCCAAGAGCTATTTTGTCCGACCGACGATGATCATCGCGCCATCCGCGATCGTGATGCTTTCCAGCCTGAAGCCGGTGGCGATCGGCCCCAACGAGCCGGTGTAGGCTTCGTTGATAATGGCCGTGGCAGCCTCTTTCAAGCCGTCAGGGACGGGCAGCGGACCGAAGTCAGCGGAGGTCAACTCGATCTTCATTTGCCCTTGTTCGTCGACTCCGGCAGTCAGGATGAAATTGGCTGTCACCTGGAAAAAGCCCTGTGTGGCCGTACCGAAGATTTCGATTTGCCCGTCCCGCAGGTACGCTTGCGGATTGGTAATGAACGGGCTGTTCTGCGTTTGGAGCTTGAAAGCCAGGTAGGAGGTCAGTTGGGTTTCGGTGATGATTAGCGTAACAACGCCCGACTCCGCACCAGCAGCCACAGCCGCCTGGATGGCCTGGTTCAGGCTTTCGACCGCCTGTGTCGAGACCGGGATGGACGGCGGCGGGTAAGCTGGCCCGCCGATGTTGATTATGCAGGCCAGGGTTGCGAGCATCAGCGCCAGCGCGGCGAAGACGAGTCTTTTTTGAATAAGCATAGGACATCTCTCCGAACGGGAGTATTATAGCATGAGCGAATCTGAAAACCCTGCGCAGTTGGCTCTGGCTGCTGCTCTGGAAGCGATGCTCTTTGTCAGCGCCGACCCGGTGCCCCCGGCGCAACTGGCCGCCGCGCTGGAAGTCTCGACTGCCGATGTGGAAGATGGCCTGGATGAACTGGACGAGGCGCTGCGGACCCGTGGCTTGCGTCTGCAACGCCACGCCGGACATGTCCAACTGACCACCGCCCCTGAAATGGCCGAACTGATCGAACGTTTTCTCGGTCTGGAGGCGATCAGCCACCTGAGCCGCGCCGCGCTAGAGACTCTGGCGATCATCGCTTACCAGCAGCCGGCGACCCGTCCGCAGGTGGATGCGGTACGCGGCGTCAACAGCGACGGCGTGATGAAGAGCCTGCTTGGCAAGGGGCTGATCCAGGAATTCGGGCGCGCCGAAGGCATTGGGCGGCCAATCCTGTATGGCACCACGCCCGATTTCCTCCAGCATTTCGGGTTGAGTTCACTCAGCGAATTACCGCCGCTAAACTTATCTGTGTTGCGGAATGGAAATAATGGTAGCCTGAGGGCTACCATAATGGCAGCCAGGGCTACCAGAACTACGACGAAGAGTTGAAAGGCTGATAGGAGAAATCCATAAATCCTGCAAATCAAGCAGTGCAACCCCACGCCGACTGCGAAGCGTCCCCAAAGCACAGTGGAGCGGAAGGTGGTCAAGCGCAGTTGTTTTTAAACCCGTTTTTTAATTTGCTTGAGCGCCTCCTTCGCATAGCGATGATAATCATCCAGCAGACCAGAGACGGGAACATCGATCTGTGTGCCCCCCATGTTGACTATCCTGCTCTTGCCAGACAATCCTGTGATCCGACGGAAATCCGGCTCGCCAAGCTTCGAGGCTTTTTCCAACGCTGGGATTGCGCTTTTGTCTCCCATTTACCCGAGCAGATCAATTGCACGGCTGCGCAGGAGGTCATTTTCACTCTCTAATGCCTGGACGAGAGGTGCAATGGCGGGAGTACCAAGGCGGGTAATTGCCTCGTAAGCGACGTGCCATCTATCACTTGCCTGTCCCAGTTCTTCCAGGTACGACTTCAGAGCGCCATCGACATCAGCAATGGGCTTTAACCGCTCATCTCTTAACGCCTTGGCATCCTTCAGCCAATCCTGAGTGTTCATGCGAACTACGATATTGCTGACACCTCTGTTCAGTGTTTCTTCCCATTCTCTGATTGCGTCGTCCATTTTCCCCTGTAGTTTGTAAACCATGCCAAGGTTGGAACGCACCAGAGCGAAATTGGGGTCGATGAGCAATGCTTTACGGTACTCTTCCGCAGCTTCTTCTAGCCTGTTCTTTTCGTGGTATTTCCATCCCAACTGGTAGTGGTCCTTTGCGGTTTCTGGTCCAGTCGGTCCACGTGTCTCAGTCGGTTCCCGGCTGGGCTCCGCTGCTTGAGAGCCAAATAAATTCTGTATCCATTTCATCGTAGGTCTCCTTACACTATTCTCCTATCACAGAATTAAGGTGGATGTCATCATAGAAAGTTTCCAGCCAACAAGTTTGCGTGTCATGGCTGTGCCTCTCACCATTCTCGCCCTTGGTCGGCATCGGCGCCGAAATCTTGACCTGTCATCACAAATAAGGTTTCCGCAACTTTTCCGGGAATGTCTTCGAAAATATGAGATTAATACTTTGAGGTATCATTCGCCGGCTCTAAGAGTGGAATTAGCTCTGGTACGGCTGGTCGGGCGACGTAACCAATAAACTACAGAGAGTGGAGAACCTGTTATCATTTTATCTTCA
>JALHUM010000047.1 GCA_022865905.1 Anaerolineales bacterium
AGTGCGAATTGCAGGATTTGGCTTACGAGTACCAGGTCAGCGTGCCGACTTGGGGTGCAAAGGGCACGCGGTACCCGGTTGACAGCGACCCGAATCCCTTCGTACGCGTGGATATGAATCGCTGCATCATGTGCCGCCGCTGCGTGCAGGCCTGCGCCGAGATCCAGATGCGCGACGTGTGGGGCGTCGCCCAGCGCGGATTCGATGAGCGGATCGTCGCCGGGGCAGGCACTACCATGCTGGAGGCGCGCTGCGAGTCCTGCGGCCAGTGCGTTGCCTACTGTCCCACCGGCGCGCTGTCGAACAAACTGAATTACGGGCTGGCGCGGGCGCACCAAGTGACTAAGGTCACCACTACGTGATCTTACTGCGGCGTTGGCTGCCAGTTCGATTTACTGGTGCGGGATGACAAAATTATCGGCGTTTCATCCAACCCGAATGCCCCTGTCAACGGCATGGCGCTGTGCGTCAAGGGGCGCTACGGGTACGATTACATCCATCATCCCGACCGCGTGCTCAAGCCGCGCGTCCGCCGGTATCTATTGGATGGCAAACCCAAACCAGTTATCAGTGAACAGTTATCAGTAATCAGTGACCTATGGGAGTGGGTTGATACGGATTGGGATACAGCGTTGAATATCACCGCCTTGAAGTTGAACGAATCAAGATCCGCACACGGCCCCGACAGCATTGGCATCCTCACATCGGCCAAGTGCCTCAACGAAGAGAACTACCTGATGAACAAGTTCGCCCGCCAGGTGGTCGGGACGAATAACATAGACCACTGCGCCCGTCTCTGACACTCCAGCACGGTGGCCGGTCTGGCCACTTCCTTCGGTTCGGGCGCCATGTCCAACTCGATGGATGATGTCGCCAATTTCGCCCAGGCGATGTTCGTCATTGGCTCGAACACCACCGAGCAGCATCCCGTTTTCGGGACGATGCTGCGTCGGGCGGTGAAAAATCGCGGCGTCAAACTCATCGTCGCCGACCCGCGCCGCATTGATCTCACCGATTTTGCCACGCTGCACATCCGCCAGAAACCCGGCACCGATATCGCCCTGCTCAACGGCATAATGTACATCCTCCTCGAAAAAGGCTGGGAGGACAAGAAGTTCATCGAAGAGCGCTGCGAAGGCTTCGATGAGTTCAAGGCGATGGTAATGCAGTATCCACCCGAAAAGACGAGCGTGATCACCGGCGTGCCGGTCGAGACCCTGTACCGGGCGGCCGAGATCATGGGCACGGTCAAACCCATGGCCGTGATGTGGGCGATGGGCATCACCCAGCACATCGTCGGCGTGCGTAACGTAATGACGCTCGCCAACCTGCAAATGCTGCTCGGCAACATGGGCTTGCCGGGCGGCGGAGTCAATCCGCTGCGCGGACAGAACAACGTGCAGGGGGCATGCGATATGGGTGGATTGCCTAATGTCTATCCTGCTTACCAGGCAGTGACCAACGAAGAGGCGCGCAAAAAATTCGAGGCCTCCTGGGGAGTACCGCTGCCGGATAAAGTTGGTATGACCGTCACCGAGGTAATTCCTAACATCTTGGAGGGCAAGACCCACGCGTTGTACATCCTCGGCGAAGACCCGGTTATGTCCGATCCAGATACAACTCACATTCGCAAGTGTTTGGAGGCGGTGGATTTTCTGGTTTTGCAGGAAATCTTCCCCTCCGAGACCTCGGCCTATGCCGATGTGCTGTTGCCGGGCGTCTCGTTTGCCGAGAAGAGCGGCACCTTTACCAACACCGAGCGCCGCGTACAAATGGTGCGCAAGGCAATCGAACCGCTGGGCGAGGCGCGCCCCGATTGGCAGATCACCCGCGAGCTGGCCGTTCGCCTGTTGGAAAGCCGCGCCCTCGATCCGGATGCGCCTTACGCCACCTGGCAATACCGGGATACGACTGACATCATGGTCGAGATCAACGCCCTGACGCCATCTTACAGCGGCATCACGCACGCCCGCCTGGAAAAGGGCGAGCGCCTGCAATGGCCCTGCCCGAACGTCGAGCATCCCGGCACGCCCATTCTCCACGTCGGGAAATTCTCGCGTGGCATCGGTAAATTCAACCCGATTGACCACATTCCGCCCGCCGAGTTACCTGATGACGATTATCCATTCGTCCTGAGCACCGGGCGCGTGCTCTATCATTGGCACGGCGGACAAATGACACGCCGCGCCAAAGGGCTGCTGGCGGTTTACGATCAAGCCCTCATCGAGGTCAACCCGGACGATGCAGCCATGCTCGGACTTAATGGGAAGAAACGCGTAAAGGTTACCTCGCGGCGCGGCCAGATCGAAGCCGAAGCCTGGGTCACCGACCGCGTCCCGCCGGGGATGGTGTACGCCAACTTCCATTTCCCGGAGGCTTCGGCCAACGAACTGACCATCGCCGCGCTGGATCCGGTGGCGAAAATACCGGAGTACAAGGTTTGCGCGGTGAAAGTGGAAATTGTCAATAACCAGCAAATGTAATTCAGGAGGCTAATATGCTAGATATGCGAATTGACGCTCTCTTACCGTCCGAAATGGCGCAGCGAGCTGAATATCTTGGCGTTCGCAAGGCAGGGATGCCGTTCCTCTCCATGTTCACGTTGTCCATCCTGGCCGGCGCGTTCATCGCTCTGGGCGCGATCTTTGCCACCACAGTCACAGCGGGCAGTAGCATGGCGATCAAAGCTTCTGACCCAGCGGCTGCGTTCGTACCACTCATCGCCTCCATACCCTATGGCATCGTCCGCCTGTTGACCGGGCTTGTATTTTGCCTGGGTTTGATCCTGGTTGTTGTCGCAGGCGCGGAGCTGTTTACCGGTAATCACCTGATTGTGATGGCTTGGGCGAGTGGCAAAGTTTCCACACTATCTTTGCTACGCAACTGGGGCATTGTGTACTTCGGAAATCTCGTCGGCTCTATTCTCACTGCTGCGATGATGTTCTTTTCCAAGCAATATACCTTTGGGAACGGAGCAGTCGGCATAGCAGCATTGAACATCGCCATAACCAAGAGCAACCTGGGATTCATCCAGGCCATCGTTCTGGGTATCTTCTGCAACGCCTTGGTCTGCCTGGCCGTCTGGTTGACTTACAGCGCCCGCAGTGAGATAGATAAGATCATTGCGATTATCTTCCCCATCACAGCCTTCGTGGCAGCCGGTTTTGAACATAGCGTGGCAAATATGTATTTCATTCCAATCGGATTATTCATCAGAATGTTCGATCCCACCTTTACGAACAATGTTGCTGCTTCGGTTGAAGCCGGCGCGAAATTCAGCCTGGATACCCTGACCTGGAAAGCCTTTTTCCTGAACAACCTGCTACCTGTCACCATCGGTAACATCATCGGCGGCGCGGTGCTAGTCGCGATCGTGTACTGGTTCGTTTATCTGCGACCGCTCACAAAAGTAAAAGGGATGAAATAACTCAAAAGGAGATCACGATGGCAAAGATTCTTGTTGTGGACGACGATCAGGATTTTGCAAATGCTGCCCGCATGGTGCTGGAAAGAGAAGGACACACTGTTATCAGCGCGGCGAACGGAAGCGCAGGTTACCAACGCGCGAAAGAAGAACGGCCCGACCTGGTTATCCTTGACGTGATGATGGATTCAGTGCTGGATGGCGTTTCCACGAGCCGGCAGATGTACGAAGATACCACAACTGCCAATATCCCCATCGTCATGGTAACCTCAATCACCAGCACAAGTTACGTTGAATTCTTCCCAACGGATGAATACCTTCACATCCGTGCGTTCATGAGCAAACCCATTTCGCCAGCGGATTTGATCAAGCAGGTGAACAAACTGCTGCCCATATAGAAAGAGGCTGGCGTTTCTTGGTTGGTTCTTCGGCCCATTCATTCCATGTTATGAGGCCTACAGGCAAAACCATGAAGGCAGTTATCCGTTTCATCAAAGATTTGTTTTCCGCGCCATTTCAGGGTAGGCTGGTTTTTGCATTCACCTTGATCGCTGCCATCACCATCGGCATCGGAACATGGGTAATCTCCGGCACGATCAATAGTTACCTGACAACAGCGATGAACGAACGGGTCAGCCGCGATATTCATCTCGCTTCCACTTTCTACGAAATTAAACTGCGTGAAATCGCCGGGATCGCCGACCGCCTGTCTCTTTCCGCCACGGTCATTGCCAACCTGGACGCGGCCAAGCGCGAAGAAACCGATGCTCTCGAAGCCATAAATACAAAAATCCTCGTTGAACTTGGCGGCGTAACATTCGGGGGCACTCATGTCGTCGCCATCCTTGACCCGGAAGGGAATGTGCTCAGCGGAGAAATCGTCACGGTTGGCGGCGAGCGGGTTCCAATCGTCGTGAGCGGAAACTGGGCCGCTCTTCCAATCCTTCAACAAGCCAAAAGCGAACAATCGCCCTTCGTAGCCAGTGAGGTCATCCCAGTCGAATTGCTCCGACAGGTCGGCTTGGCAGAACAAGCGCGGGTCGAACTGGTTGATACGCCCAAGGCCGCGCCCACGCTCTTTGATCCCCGCGAGGGAAGCGCCGGGCTGGTGATCGCCAGCGCCGCGCCGATCATGAATTCATATCATCAACTTGCCGGTCTCGTGCTTGCTTTCTACTTATTCAACAATGATTTCACCCTGGTGGATCTAATCCGCGACGCTGCCCAGATTGACACCGTAACTATTTTCCTCGGCGACTTGCGTGTCTCGACCAACGTGATGACCGCCGAGGGACAGCGCGCAGTCGGCACGCGTCTCGCGCAAGATGTCGGCGAAGTGGTTCTTTACGGAGGCAGCGAATATATCGGCCCGGCTTTTGTGGTCAATGAACAGTACATCACCTGTTACCGTCCGCTGCGCGATTTCAACGGTAAGATTGTCGGCATCCTGTATGTTGGTGCGCGCCAAGCATCCTTCCTGCGTTTGCTTAACACCTTCAATCAGCGCATAACATTGGTAACCGCCCTAACTATTATGCTGGCCTTTGCCATTGCCATACCTGTCTCGCGGGCGATTACCCGTCCGCTCAAAGAACTGAAAGAACTGGCCCAAACCAGCGCCCGCGTTGCCGAAGGCGACTTGAGCGCACGCGCCTCGATCATGGCTGGGGGCGTAGTTGGGCAGGTGGCGCGTTCTTTCAATAACATGCTCGACACACTTCACGCCACCCAAATCCAATTGGTCCACAAGGAAAAACTGGCATCTCTCGGTCAACTGGCAGCGGGCGTGGCGCATGAACTCAACAATCCACTGGCGACCGTGCTATTGTATTCTGATGTTCTGCTGCACGAATGTGCCCCCAAAGAACCTCACCGCGCCGACCTGGAGGCCATTGTGAGAGAAACCCAGCGTTGCAAAGGCATTGTCGCTGCGCTACTCGATTTTGCCCGCCAGCATCAATTGAATGTTGAAGAACTTGACCTGAACAACCTGATACAATCCATCATCGAGATTGAAAAGAAACACGCGCTCTTTATCAACGTGAAAATCGTCACCGAATTTGGCGCGGACATGCCTCAGATCCAGGCAGATCCCGCGCAACTTGAGGCCGTATTCGTAAACCTGATAACCAATGCAGCCGAAGCAATGCCTGAAGGGGGCACACTCACCCTGCGGACGCGCAGCGGCCCCGCAGGCCTGGTGACCGTCGAGGTCGCAGATACCGGCACCGGCATCTCACCTGAAAATCTCACCAAAGTATTCACGCCGTTCTTTACAACCAAAAAGGTAGGCAAAGGTACTGGCCTAGGTCTGGCGATTTCGTATGGCATCGTCAAAATGCATCGCGGGCAGATCAATATCCAAAGTGAGGTTGGCAAGGGTACAACATTTATCGTAATCCTACCGATTCGGCTGCCCAACCTGGGAACGCCATCTGCGCCCCCCAACATACAGCCGGCGAACGACAAGAAAATGATTGGCTGACAAAAGCCGGAACCGGAGATGAAAACATGAACAAGGCGAAGATCCTTATTATTGATGATGAAACGCCCATCTGCGAGGCCATTCAGCGTGTCCTAACGCCGCTAGATTTTCAAGTAGCTGCAGCCCTGACTGGCGAGGAGGGCCTGCGTAAAATTCGTACGAACGGCTATGACTTGGCTCTGATTGACATCATGTTGCCCGGCATTGGGGGAATTGAACTAATCAGTGCCATCCACGAATATGATCCCGAAATTGTCTGTATCATCATTACCGGCTATGCAACAGTCGAACTGGCAGTTTTGGCAATCAAAGGCGGCGCATATAATTTTCTAACCAAACCTTTCTCAGTAGATGATCTACTGCTGACAGTCAACCAGGGCATTGAACGTCGGCGGCTCTCCCTGGAAGCCAAGCGCGTCGCTAATGCCGAAGCCGAAGCCCACCGCTTGAGTGAAGAGAAGAATCGGCTGCAAGAACTATATAAAGCCAAATGCGAGTTCATCCGTTTGGTAACCCATGAATTACAGGCTCCCATTGACGCCATTCAGAATTATCTGCAGCTTATCAAGGAGGGCTATATTCCGGCAGGTGAACTGAACGGTACCATTGATAAATGCCTGGTTCGCGCGGAAGAAGAACGCGCTCTGATTGCTGACCTGCTTGAATTGGGATGCCTCCAAGTCATAACACCTGCTCAAATAACACTTGTTTCCCTAAGTGAAGTGCTGCAACCGGTACTGCTCGCATTTCAAGAGCAGGCCTCCCAAAAAAAGATTGCTCTATCAATTGACATTCCCGAGAAAGTTCCGCATGTTCGCGGTGTCCCAAATCAATTTAAGAGCATGTGGTTGAATCTCATCAGCAATGCGATTAAATATACGCCTGAAAATGGCAAAGTAACGGTTCACTTGCTCCTCGAGGGCAGCAACCTTGTTGGCGAGGTCAGCGACACCGGCATTGGCATCCCGATCGAGGATCAACCCCGCTTGTTCACCGAATTCTTCCGCGCCAAAAATGCAAAAAAGTTGGAGATACGGGGCACAGGTCTTGGACTGGTGATTGTCAAAAGGGTAATTGAAAGCACCGGGGGCAGTATTGCAGTTCAATCGAAGGCGGGCCGAGGCTCAACTTTCAGGTTCGTTATCCCTGTTGCGAAAGAGAAATAGAAAATGCTCCTGGCTATGCCTCGATTCGCAGTGAGCAATTTATTGCTGCAATCTGCAGGCGAAATCAGTTTTGGCGCAGTGATGAAATCCCAGTACCGCTCAAAGGGTATATCCAATTTAGTCGCGTCAAGGCATCCAATAACATCAAACTTGTAACGATAGACTACAGCCAGCTCGTTGCAGATGGAGGCCCCAATACGAGGAGAGATTCTCCTGTCTGGGCAAATCCTTTTTGTTGTTGTTTCGGGCACAATTCTATATTGTTGCTGCAAAGGCAGACACCTTCCCTTACCGGAACGATGTTGCTGACAATATACCAGTTGGGACAACAGGAAGACAATAAAATACTGCAATCACTCATTCAGAGGCGCTCGTGAAAAAAGAACTGCATATTGTTACTGGAGCATTCGGCTATTCGGGGAAATATATCGCCACGCGCCTGCTGGCTGAGGGCCGCCGTGTCCGCACGCTGACCAATTCCCTGCACCGCGCCAATCCGTTTGGGGAGCAAGTCGAAGTGCATCCCTTCAACTTCGACCAGCCGGAAAAGCTGGCTGAATCGCTGCGCGACGCGACGGTGCTCTATAATACCTACTGGGTACGTTTCAACTACACCTTCTTCAAACACGAAGATGCAGTCCACAACACGCTCCGGTTGTTCGAGGCGGCAAAAAAAGCGGGCGTGGAACGCGTCGTCCATGTCAGCATCACCAACCCATCCGAGGACTCGCCGCTCGAATACTTCAGCGGCAAGGCGCGGCTGGAACAGGCGTTGATCGAATCCGGCCTCTCCTACGCCATCCTGCGCCCGACCGTGCTCTTCGGCAAAGAAGACATCCTGATCAACAACATCGCCTGGGCGTTGCGCCACCTGCCGGTATTCGGCGTGTTCGGCGATGGGAACTATCGCCTTCAACCCATTTACGTGGACGACCTGGCCGCGCTGGCCGTAGAACAGGGCAAGAGGCGCGAGAACGTCATCATTGACGCCATCGGCCTAGAAACCTTTACTTACCGAGAATTAGCAAGAACCATCGGTGAGATCATCGGAGTCAAACGCCCGATCCTGTCCATGCCGCCCCCGCTGGGATACGCCGCTGGCTGGATCATCGGCAAACTGGTCGGTGACGTAATGATCACCTGGCCGGAAGTCAAGGGATTGATGGGCGACCTGCTCTGCACCAATTCGCTGCCTGCTGGTAAAACGAAACTTATAGATTGGACGCGGGAACATAAGGATACCGTCGGCGTCCGCTATGCCAGCGAGTTGGCGCGGCGCAAGAATCGCGAGAAAGCATACAACAGTTCCGGAACATCTATCTCTTTCGAACCGCGAAAAGATGGAGATCGCGAAAATACCTTTACGAACCTGGAAAATCCTTAGCGTTCTTGGCTTCTTCGCGGTTACAATTCGTCCCGAATACCTTCTTTTTGAGGTTCTATGCCCAACCCCCTCGTCGAATGTATCCCCAACTTTTCCGAAGCGCGCCGCCCCGAAGTGGTGGAGGCCATCGTGCAGGCCATCACGGCCATCCCCGGCGTGACCCTGCTCGACTGCCACTCGGACAGCGACCACAACCGCACCGTCGTCACCTTCGTCGGCGCGCCGGGAGCAGTGGAAGAAGCCGCTTTCCAGGGTATCCGCAAGGCCGCCGAATTGATTAACTTGACTAAGCACACCGGCTCGCACCCGCGTATCGGCGCAACGGACGTGGTGCCGCTCGTGCCAATCAGAGATGTCATCATGGCGGATTGCGTCGCCATGGCGCGCCGCCTGGGTAAGCGCGTCGGCCAGGAGCTGAAGATCCCAGTCTATCTTTATGAGGAGGCCGCGACCCGCCCCGAACGTCAGAATCTGGAAGAAATCCGCCGCGGGCAGTACGAGGGGCTGAAGTCAGAGATCAAGACCAACCCGGAACGGAAACCGGACTACGGTCCCGCCCGCCTCGGCCCGGCCGGGGCAACCGTCATCGGGGCGCGCCATACGCTCATCGCCTTCAACGTCTATCTCGATACAGATGACGTTTCGATTGCCAAAGCCATTGCCAGGAACATCCGCGCTTCTTCGGGCGGGCTGCCGTGCGTCAAGGCCTTGGGGATGCTGGTGGAAGGCCGGGCGCAGGTCTCGATGAACCTGACCAATTACCGGCAGACGGCTCTGGCGCATGTGGTGGAAACGATCCGGCGAGATGCCGCCCGCTATGGAGTCAGCATCTATCACAGCGAACTGGTGGGGTTGATCCCGCAGGAAGCGCTGATGGATGCGGCAAGCTGGTATCTGCAATTGAATGATCTCAAACCTGGCCAGATCCTCGAGCAGCGACTGTACCAGTGCGCGTCCACATCTGAACCCTCGGCCGGCGCGTCGTTCCTGGACGATCTCGCCGCCGGGACTCCCGCGCCGGGTGGCGGTTCGACAGCCGCCCACGCTGGAGCTATGGGCGCTGCGCTGGTCGCCATGGTGGCGCGCCTGACCATCGGCAAAAAGAATTACCAGGCTGTCCAGGCGCAGATGAACGAAATCCTGAAGCAGGCCGAACGCCTGCGCGCCGAACTGACTGAGGCAGTGCTGGCAGATTCAGCCGCTTTCGAGGCGGTGATGGCAGCCTTCAAACTCCCTAAAAATACAGAGAAAGAGGAATCCGACCGTAACACAGCAATCGAAGAGGCGACGAAAGGCGCGGCACAGGTCCCGCTGAAAGTATCCCAAAAGGCTGTCAGCGTGATGGAGCTGGCCGAACGCGCTGTGGCGCTGGGCAACCTGAACGCGATCAGCGACGCGGCCTCGGCTGCGGCCATGGCGCGCGCTTCCCTGACAGCGGCTGGCTACAACGTCCGCGTCAACGTTGCGAGCCTGAGCGACGGGGCGGCGGGGGATTCCTTCCTGAACCAACTGCGCGCCCTGGAAGAACGCGCTGCCAAGATCGAAGAGTCCATCCAGAAAACATTGAGCGAACGGGGCAAGCTATCACTGGCATGAGGTTTTTTCGCGCTGTACGAATGCTGATCTTGCTGGCTTCCAGCATTTTGGCCGTTGCCTGCAATGGGGCGACGGAAACGCTTACTCCCGATAGGCCTTCGGTCGGCGTTACCGCGTCCCCCCTGCCTCCCCGCCC
>JALHUM010000048.1 GCA_022865905.1 Anaerolineales bacterium
AAGGGTCCGCAAACGTCTCGACCCCGCCCTGTGAGACGACAAATTGAACGTCAATATCCCGGTTCATGATCCCCATCAGCAAACGGGTCACCGTGCTGGAGAGACGGCTTTCCAACCAGTCGCGTGCGTAGGCATTGCGCACGCCAATTGTAAAAACCCCCTCGGCGAAATTGACAATCCTGGTATCGCGCACCCAGGTGTCAAATGAGGCTTTTGGCATCTCCATCTGGAGCTGGCCCAGAGCAGATTGCCAAGCTCGCTCTACATCCATTCTCTTCCTCCGGTAAGTTGTTCTGCAATGAGGTACAGTGAAGCAAGCCCACTGCCTAACCAGTGGGAGTGTTGTCTTAGCTATTCGAACGGTTACTAACTTACTTTAGGGGAGGGTAGGGTCAACTACCCCTGCTGCAAAACTATTCTAGCAGAAAAGAGCAGGATGTGCCATACGCACAACCTACGCTAGGTTAAAAACTTCCAAGTTTTTAAGGTCATTGAAATCTTAAAACGCCTTCGAGATAAATGAAGCCCTTACCGATAATACGAACACCTGTTCGCCGCCACAGCCGCCGCTATCGAATTCTATAATGCCACATCTGGCGAGGGAAGGATATTACTTCCTACATAAGTAGGAACGCTCTTTCAACCTTAAAAAATACCATGCGGCACAATACGTTATTCGAGGGAACGTGAAACGCAAGATCTTGGGTTTCGTCCAGTCGCCTGGGTGTTCTTACCCGCTTCTCCCCCCCTGCGAGCGCGGCACCCAGGCGAGAATGGTCGTCCCCTCGCCCGGAGCGGACGAGACATCCAAGTCACCGCCCACGTTGTGGATGCGCGTCAGCATATTGGCCAGGCCGTGACCCACCATCTTGTTGATATCCGCCACGACGAAGCCACGCCCATCGTCGTGGATTTCGAGCAGGATCCGGTCAGAGGATGACCATAGGTCCACCGTCACCTTTACGGCCTGTGCATGTTTAGCGACATTAGCCAGCGCCTCCTGACAGATATGGAACAAGGCCAGCGCATGACTCTGGGGCAGGTCGCCCAGGTGGTCACTCTTGGGGCCGGCAAGGGAGACCTCCGCCTTAGTATTCTGCTGGAACTCGACTGTCAATCTCTTCACGCCTTCCATCAAGCCATCGTCGCGCAGATCGCGCGGACGCAAGTCGAGAATATAGGTACGGATATCCCGAATGGTGCAATTCAAATCATCTATAGCCTTTTGGATGCGACCGTCAGCCTGTTGAATATCCTCGCGCATCAGCAAGCGCGCATTTTCCAGCGCCATCCCGACTCCATAAATGGATTGGATGACGCCATCGTGCAGGTCCATGCCGAAGCGCTGGCGCTCTTCCAGCACCGCCACGCGGCGGGCATTGGAGTACAGACGGGCGTTCTCTATGGCCGTGCCAGCCCCCGCGCCTACCGAGACTAGCAGTTGGATCTCATCCTCGTCGAAAGGCTTCCGGCTGCGGGCGGCCA
The DNA here is from genome assembly GCA_022865905.1 of Anaerolineales bacterium. GTDB lineage: Bacteria > Chloroflexota > Anaerolineae > Anaerolineales > Villigracilaceae > CG2-30-58-95. Next base: position 1,486 of record JALHUM010000048.1, read on the forward strand.
GGCTGAGCACGCCGACCAGCTCGCCGCGCGCCGTCAACGGGATGCAGGCGATTTGCTTGAAACCAGCCTGCACCACCGCCTCGCGCAGGAAGCTTTTATCTTTCTGCAAGTCGTGGCTGATGACCGGCTGCATGGTCTCGGCAACCAAGCCGATGGAGCCTTCGCCAACTTTGAACCGGTTACGGGTCCAGAAGGCTTCTGCAGCCTGGCCGCGATGCAGCACCAGGCGCAGGGTCTGGCCGTCTTCCTCCCGCAGGAAGATCTCGCCCGCTTCTACTTCGAAATGTGACATTAATTGAGCCAGCGTCTTGTTCAGTATATCTTCCAGTTCCAACGTAGAAGCCAATGCCGAGTTGAGATGGTTGAGCAAGGCCAAATCCTCATTGCGGCGGCCAAGGGTCTTGTCATGCTTGCGCAGGCTTTCATACAAACGCGCATTCTGGATGGCAACACCAGAGTAAGCCGCCAACATCTCGATAACCTTTTCGTCTTCTTCTGTGAATTCGGGGGCGTCAATTTTATCGGTCAAGTAAATTTGCCCCAATTGCTCCTCCCCCACCTGGATGGATACGCCCAATAAAGATCGCATGGTCGCGTGGCCGGCCGGAAAACCTGCGCTCCGAGGATCATCCGAGATCTCCGGGATGCGGATCGTCCCGCCTCCTTTCATCAGGGCGCCAATCAGCCCCCTCCCCCTGGGCGAATGCGGGATGCGCTTGATCTCCTCGGCTGTCATACCCACCGTGATGAATTGTTTCAGTTGCCCCTGCTCATCCAGCACGCCCAAAGCGGCATAACGTGCCCCGGCCTGCTCGCACGCCAGGGAAGCAATGCGTTCCAATAGCGTTTCTACCGAGACGTCCTTGACCAGTTCAAGGCTCGCACGATGCAGCGCGATCAACCGATCTTGCAACTGTTCACGCGTCAGGAGCATTTGGGCACCAACTCAATACCGACAATTTTACCCGAAATATCCATATTCGCCAAGTTTGAGGGGTTTTTCGAATGTCCACCCCGCCTGTACCTATGCAGGTTGATAGTTTTTGCCAGATGGGTCTGATAAAATCCCCGCATGACCACTTCTCGCATCCACGGATTTTACAACCTCCCGCTCGATGAGCGTCTGACGGAACTCGCCAACGCCGCAGGCCTGTCCGCCGCTGATTTGGAAGCCTTCACGCTGACAGGCGGACTGGCCCCCAACCAGGCCGACCACATGGTCGAGAACGCGGTCGGTACCTTCGGCCTGCCGCTCGGAATCGGGTTGAACTTCATCGTCAACGGGCGCGAGGTGCTCGTCCCGATGGCAATCGAGGAACCTTCCGTGGTGGCTGGGGCTTCCTTCATGGCAAAACTGGCGCGCGCCGCTGGTGGATTCCAGGCTGAGGCCAGCGCGCCCGAAATGATCGGTCAAATGCAGGTGCTGGATGTTCCTGATTTACCAAAGGCCCGCCAGGCTCTTCTGGAACAGAAAGCAAACCTGCTGGCTGAAGCGGACGTGATTGATCCCGTGCTAAAGAAACTGGGTGGGGGCGCGCGCGACTTGGAAGTCCGCGTGATCGAGGATTCCCCCATTGGCTCCTTCCTTGTAATTCACCTGATTTACGACGTACGCGACGCGATGGGCGCCAACGCGGTCAACACCGCCTGCGAGAAACTTGCGCCACGCGTAGAAAATATCACCGGCGGACGCGTGCATTTGCGGATATTGTCGAACCTGGCCGATAGAAGGCTGGCGCGGGCGCGGTGTACTATTCCAGTCAATGAAATGGCATTTGGTAGGGACGAGTCTGAGGCTCACCCCTACACGGGCGAACAGGTGCGTGACGGTATCATCGCAGCCTGGGCCTTCGCCGCCGCTGACCCCTACCGCGCCGCGACGCACAACAAGGGCATCATGAACGGCGTGGACGCGGTGGTCATCGCCACCGGCAACGACTGGCGCGCCATCGAAGCCGGCGCGCACGCCTATGCCGCCCGCTCCGGTCGCTACACCAGCCTGTCCACCTGGGGCAAGGACGCGGATGGCAATCTCACCGGCTTTCTCGAAATGCCGATGGCGGTTGGCATCGTCGGCGGGGCGACCAAGGTGCACCCAACGGCAAAAGCCGCGCTAAAATTGATGGGCGTGAAAACAGCGGCAAAATTGGCCGAAATCATCGTCTCGGTTGGGCTGGCGCAAAACCTGGCTGCCCTGCGCGCCCTGGCGACCGAGGGCATCCAGCGCGGACACATGTCACTCCACGCAAGGCAGGTGGCAATTGCAGCGGGTGCGACAGGTGATATGATCGAAAAGGTCGCCGTGCAGATGGTGGCGGAGAAGACTGTGAGGATTGATCGAGCGGAAGAAATTTTGAAAGAATGAAATCATTAAATCACCCCATACCCTACCCGGAAGTCAACGCCATTTTGCACGAGTTGCTGACAAGCGTACAGTCCATTTTAGGGGATCACTTTATCGGCATGTATCTTTTTGGCTCACTGGCAACGGGAGATTTCGACCAGGACAGCGACGTGGATTATGTCGTCGTCACGGATGATGTGCTCTCCAATGAACTCGTTTCGGCATTACAAGACATGCACATGAGCATCGCAACGATTGACTCCTGGTGCGCCACGCAGTTGGAAGGCTCCTACGTTCCGCAGGGCGCGCTTCGGCGCTATGACCCAGTCCGTGCACTGCATCTGCATATTGACCGAGGCAAGGGTGAACGCCTGAATAAAATGCAACTCGACAACTCTCCCCCCAGCCGCGCCTGGTGGGGCGGATGGGTGCTGTTGCGCGACAGTCTGCGCGAAAAAGGGATTACGCTGGCCGGCCCCGCGCCGCGAACGCTGATCGACCCCGTCTCGCCCGAGGAATTGGAGCAGGCCGCGCAGGCGATCTTGCAGGGTTGGGCAGCCCAAATCCTCGACACCCCGGCTGAGATTGATAGCCGCGGGTATCAATCCTACACCGTCCTCACGCTGTGCCGCATACTTTATACGCTTCAAAATAGCAGCGTGGCATCGAAGCCGGTCGCCGCTCGCTGGGCACAGTAAACACTTGACCCGCGCTGGATTCCCTTGATCGAGCGCGCCTGGCTCGGACGACAAAAAGCAGGCTTGAAAGCAGAACCGCACGATGTGAACGAAACTTTGGATTTTATTCGCTACACACTCGCAAGCAGCGAAATTATCACGTAGTCCGATGTCTTCTGACGTCGGGAACGGCTAGAACAAGATAAAGCCGGAGTCTGCCTGCCCTGGCGGGCTAGGCCAGGGAGACTTCAGACTCCGTAAAAGAAAGGAAAATTCATGCCCTCGAGTAATGCTTTATTGCAACCCGCCAAACCTGTCGGTATCGTCGGCTACGGCGCGTATGTGCCAAGATATAGATTGCTCTCCAAAGAAGTCGCTCGCATCTGGGCGGGCGGCCGCTCGGGCGGGCTGCCGATCAAGGAGAAAGCTGTCCCTGGGCTGGACGAGGATGTGGTGACCATGTCCATCGAAGCGGCGCGCAATGCTATGAAACGAGCGGGGGTTGACCCAGCCGAGATCCGCGCCGTATGGGTCGGGTCCGAATCGAATCCGTACGCCGTCAAGCCCACATCCACGATTGTAGCCGAAGCCATTGGCGCGGTGCCGAACACCCAGGCCGCGGATTGGGAGTTCGCCTGCAAGGCCGGCACCGAAGCCCTCGTGGCAGCGATGGCCCTCGTCGGCTCGAACATGGCGCATTACGCCATGGCCATCGGCATGGACACCGCCCAGGGCAAGCCCGGCGACGCGCTCGAGTACACTGCTGCTGCAGGCGGCGCGGCCTACATCGTCGGCCCGGCGGAGGAGTCGCTGGCAGTCATCGAGGCCTCGTATTCCTACGTCACCGACACGCCCGATTTCTGGCGGCGCGAAGGCCAGAAATACCCGGAGCACGGCCAGCGATTCACCGGCGAACCAGCTTACTTCAAGCACATCACCGAAGCCGCCAAGTTCCTGATGGAAGCCAACGGCACGACCGCAAAGGATTACAACTGGGCCATCTTCCACCAGCCGAACACGAAATTTCCCCAAAGAGTAGCCTCCATGTTGGGCTTCACGCCGGAACAGACCGAGCCTGGCCTGCTCGCGCCGGTCATTGGCAACACATACGCTGGCGCGGCATTGATCGGTCTGACCTCCACGCTGGATATTGCCCAACCCGGCGACCGCATCCTGCTCGTCTCTTTCGGATCGGGGGCCGGTTCAGACGCCTTCGACATCCACGTGACCGAAAGGCTGCTCGAACGCCGTGAGCTTGCCACCAAGACCCAAGATTACATCGCCCGCCGCACGGAGATTGATTACGCCACGTATGCCCGCTATCGCGGGAAGATTGCGATGAAGTAGTGCGTGTCATTGCGAGACCCTGCGCTTTTTGCAGGGGCGAAGCAATCTCCACGCAAAGGAGGGGATTGCTTCGTCGCTGCGCTCCTCGCAATGACACTTGAAAAGGTGTTTTTATGAAAAATGATGTCATCATCGCTGGTATCGGTCAAACCACCGTCGGCGAACACTGGGAAACATCCCTGCGCGAACTGGCGCATTTTGCCATGCAAGCCGCTATGCTAGACGCGGGCGGATTGCGCCCACAGGCGCTCTTCGTGGGCAACATGCTCGCCCCCAACCTTTCCCGCCAGGCGCACCTGGGCGCGCTGCTGGCCGATTTCTCCGGACTTGCCGGAATTGATGCTGCGACCATCGAAGCCGCGGGGGCTTCGGGCGGCGCGGCACTGCGTCAGGGTTATCTGGCTATCAAAAGCGGCATGGTGGATGTAGCCCTGGTGATCGGCGTGGAAAAATTCACCGACGCCATCGGCTCCAGCGTGGAAGCTGCCCTCGCCACTACGTCGGATAGCGATTTCGAGGCCGTGCAAGGTATGACGCCCACCGCTCAGGCCGCCATGTTGATGCGGCGGTATTTGCACGAGTTCAACGTTCCGGCAGACGGGTTGGCAGGCTTCGCCTTGACCGCCCACGCCAACGGCGCGAGCAACAAAAACGCCATGTTCCAGAAGGCAATCAAACTGGAAACTTACCAGAAGGCCGAGATGGTCAGCGAGCCGCTCAACATGTTCGACATGGCCCCCAATGCAGACGGCTCGGCGGCGCTCGTCTTGACCCGGCGCGAGCTGCTGCCCACCGGCTTTTCGCATCCGTTGGTGCGCATCGCAGGGTCGGCCTCCGCCTCCGACCGGCTGGCGCTCCATGACCGGCGCGATCCGCTGTGGTTCGAGGCAGTCCAGCTCTCGACCGGAAAAGCACTCAAACAGGCCGGGATCACGCTCGATCAGATCTCCCTGTTCGAATATCACGATGCCTACTCGATCTACGCCGCTCTTTCACTGGAGGCAATCGGATTTACGCGGCGCGGACAGGGCTGGAAGCTGGCCCAAGATGGGGTCATTGCCCTGAACGGAAAAATCCCCTGCGCCACCCTGGGCGGACTCAAGGCGCGCGGCAACCCCGGCGGGGCTACAGGCGTGTATCAGGCCGTCGAAGCGGCGATGCAGTTACGAGGTCAGGCCGGCGCGAACCAGATTGCTGGGGCGCAGTTCGCGCTCATCCAGTCCCTTGGCGGACCAGCATCCACCGCCGTCTCACATATCCTCGAGCTAATGGAATAGCCTTACAAATCTGCCGGGAAGTCTGATAGTTCCTGATAGCTTGCCGAAATTAAAGTTAGGCTGAATTTAGCGATAAGGAGCTACTCTTATGGAAATTCCACGCCATTGGCGGTTGAGACAACAACGGTACGGACTGGTCGGAGAGGTATGCCCGCACTGCGAAGCCAAGATCTTCCCGCCGCGCGATATGTGCCCCTCATGCGGGCAGGAAGCCAAGACGCTTTACGCATTCAGCGGCAAGGGCGAAGTGTATTCGTACACCACCATTTATGAAGCACCCGCAGGTTACGACGAGAACGCGCCTTACACCGTGGCGCTCGTCAAATTGAACGAAGGCCCGTTGGTGACGGCGCAGTTGACCGACCTGGGCGACCAGCCCATCCAGATCGGCATGCCGGTCGAGATGGTGACACGCAAACTGCGCCAGGATGGCGATGAACGGGGGATACTGGTATATGGATATAAATTCAGGCCCGTGCTACAATCATAAATGTGCATCCGAAAGGCAAGCGACGACCAGCGTGAGGTTGGTCGTCGCTGCTTTTTAAATGGCTCGCGTGCATCCCCTGGATCCGCACCGACATCGAACCCTTCGCCAGGCTCACCTGTGCCTGCGGCACTGGCGCAGGCAGGACAGGCGTCGGTGCTATTCCTACAAACCCCGCTGCCCTAAAGGGTGCTTCGCGAAAGCGGACTCGCACCCCTGCGGCGGACAGGAGAATCCGTTTAAGCAGTGAAACCCCATCAAGTTGACTCATCCCGTCGAAGCAGGCGCGAAGCACACTCTCGCCCCGCGCACCCCTCCCTCACCGCGGCTCTTTCACCCATATCAGCGAGAAATTATTCTATGATTTCTTCGCTTTACCATCTACGCTTACCGCTTGAGCAATTTCGGGGTCTTTAGGAATAACTCTACGATTTTTCTCGACTTCAAGTATTCTTAATCCAAGCCACATTGCAAGTTGAGTAACTCCTAAAACGAACATACTCCCATGAGTTCTTGGCATATGAGGTGAAACATCCGTAATCATTTTTGCCAACTTTAATGATTTGCACCAACTAACAATTTCAGGTTCATCAAAAGTATACCCATGTGCTTTGTGAGCAAATTTATTTCAAATTTTTCTTATGGTTTCCAGGTCATGATAAATATTTTTGCTGATCAAACCCAGACAATAAGCCGTTTTTATTCGAGAACTAAATGATGAAAGCGGCCTATCTGTTCCCAGCAATTCATCTACAATCTTGGGGTCGTCAACAAAGAATTTTGATAGCAAGTCTTGTAACTGAGAATCCAAAAATGCCCTCGCAATTATCACCGCCGCCCTTGGGGATTCGTTTTGCAACTCGTCGAAGAATTTTTTCCAGTCATCTAACGAATCATCATTTGCTTTAGCCATATTACACCTTATTCACTTTCGCTCATTTCATCGCGGGTCACGCTCGTTTGCATCAGATTCGAAAATTGCTGGAATATCAAGTTTCTTTTTCATCAAAAATAACCTTTTCCATCCTGTGTAAGACATTGCTACAATTATGAGCCTCTACCCTCATCAGACTTTCATTAACCTCCCCGCTCGTCCCGTTGACCAAAAGTCTAATAAGTCTTATAGTCTGACAAGTCTCACGGGTTAAAGTGATTTGTTAGACCTGTAAGACCATTCAGATTAGGAGATTCACTATGTTCCATGGTGGTGGCTGGTCTGCATATATGCGTTCGGGCGACGAGAAGCCCAAAGTCACGCGCGGATTACTGGTACGCGTTCTCAAATATGCCAGACCGTATTGGTGGCACATCTCGGGCATGCTGGTGATGATCTTGCTGAGCACGGGGGTTGGCCTGATCTCCCCGCTCATTTTCCGCACAATGATCGACAAGGTCCTGCCTTCCAAGAACCTCAACCAATTGGTGATGCTGGCCATCGCATTGTTGATCCTGCCCATTCTCAACGGCGGGATTTCTGTTGTCCAACGCAGGCTAAATTCGACAGTCGGCGAAGGCGTCATCTACGACTTGCGCGTGGCGCTCTTCGGCAAACTGCAACGGATGAGTCTGCGCTTCTTCACCAACACCAAAGTCGGCGAGTTGATGAGCCGCCTCAACAACGACGTGGTCGGCGCGCAGAATGCCATCAGCAACACCATCGTCGGCATTATCACCAACATCATCGAAGCGATTGCGATTCTCGCTGTCATGCTTTCCCTCCAATGGAAACTGACCCTCGTCAGCGTGCTCATCCTGCCGTTGTTCATCCTCGCCGCACAAAGGCTCGGCACTGTCCTGCGCGACATTGCCCGCGAAGCCATGGATCACAACGCCAAGATGAACGCGCACATGCACGAGACTCTCAACATCGGCGGCGCGTTGCTCGTCAAATTGTTCGGACGCGCCAACGAGGAAACGAACCGCTTCCGCGAGCGCGCCGCCAGCGTGCGCGACATCGGCATTCGCCGCGCGGTCATTGGCTCGTCGTTCTTCGTCATGCTCGGCCTGGTTGGCGCGGTGGGCACGGCGCTCGTCTATGGTCTCGGCGGTTGGTACGTTATCCAGGGCACGTTCACCATCGGTACCATCGTCGCGTTCGGCTCGTACCTCGGTCAACTCTACGGCGCACTGCAGGGTCTCGCCAGCGCACCGGTTGACTTCTCCACGTCCATGGTCAGTTTCGAGCGCGTCTTCGAAGTCATTGACCTCTCTCAAGACATCCCTGAAAAAGACCCTTCGACTACGCTCAAGGCGGATGAAGTAAAAGGCAATCTCGAATTCGATAATGTCACTTTCAACTATAGCGTCGACGAATCCAAACTGCTCAAGGATGTCAAGCGTTATGGGAAGATGGAAGACGTGGGCGCGGTCTTGTCTTTGGCAGGAAAAGGCAACGGGAAGAAAAAGGATGAAGAACCCGCCCTTCGACAAGGCTTCGCCAGTCAGGACAGCGCACCAGACTCACCTGTGCCTGCGCCACAGGTGCAGGCAGGGGAGGCTGAGGCGACATCCCAGGCACGTGAGGTCGCCCTCGAAGGAATCTCCTTCAAAGCCGCAGCCGGACAGTTGGTCGCGCTCGTCGGCCCCTCCGGCGCTGGTAAGACGACGGTCACCTATCTCATCCCGCGCTTATACGACCCCACAAGCGGAGTCATCCGCATTGACGGACATGACCTGCGCGATGTGACTCTCGATTCGCTCGCCGCCGCGATTGGCATGGTGACACAGGAGACGTATCTCTTCCACGACACCATCCGCACCAACCTGACGTATGCCCGCCCCGACGCCTCGCCCGCCGAAGTGGAAGCCGCGGCGCGCGCCGCGAACATTCATCAGTTCATCATGGACTTGCCCGACGGCTACGACACAATTGTCGGCGAGCGCGGCTACCGTTTGAGCGGAGGCGAGAAACAACGCATCGCCCTGGCGCGTGTGATTCTCAAAGACCCGCGCATTCTCGTCCTCGACGAAGCCACCAGCCACCTCGATAGCGAATCCGAAGCCCTGATTCAAGACGCGTTGAAGCACGTCATGGCTGGAAGGACGAGCATCGTCATCGCCCATCGCCTGTCCACGATATTGGCGGCGGATTTGATTTTGGTGATGGATCGAGGGAAGATTGTCGAGAGGGGAACGCACGAGCAGTTGCTCGCAGTGGGAGGATCATACAGACAGTTGTATGAGACGCAGTTTAGAGGGGAGAGGTTTGACCCCCTCCGCCGCTAATACCCCTTCGGAACACAAGCGGACACCCTCCCCAAATTCATAGAATTTGGGGAGGGTTGGGGAAGGACATTAATCCCATCATAGACACGCGCTCGCGGGGTGGGGTAAATGGGATCTCACCCCCAGCCCCTTCGCGACACTTACACCTAGCGCAAGTGCAGGTGAGCACCCTGTGGGCTCCCACGGGGAGAGGGGATCCGCGTCGCCAAAACCTTGGCATGGGGACCTCGCGCTCGCGGGGAGGGAGGAGGCATACACAGTTTCGTGCGCAGAAGCGGATCGGTCATTCACCCTCCCCGCTCACTTCCATCCACAACGCCTTGAACTTCAGCGCGTCCACTTCCAGGACGGGGCTTTCGCACAGGATGCGGCCTTGCGCGCCCGACTCGTGCAAGGCGCGCAAGAGCGTCTTGAAGTCCATATCGGCTTCTTCCATGACCAGGTGATTCTTCTCGCCCCTTGGACCGTAATTGATGCCCGAAAGGTGGATATGTAAATGCTGTATGGCTTCGTCCCCGAGCGACTTGCGATAGAAATCCAGCGCGGCCATCCACTCGTCATAGCTATTCATCGAGCCGTCGCCGAGACGGGCGTGCAGGTGTGCAAAGTCCACGCAAGGGACCACACCCGGAATCTCACGCGCCATTGCGAGCGTATCGGCCAGCGATCCAAGCATGGCTGCCTTGCCGCTCGTCTCCGGGCGCAGCGTGACCGGGTTGCCACCAGCGCGCAGTTCATCCACGCAACCTTGCAGGCGCGGGATCGTCACCTTGAGCACCTCGTCGGCCGGGCGGCCAAAGTACGTGCCAGGATGGAAGATGATGTCGGTCGCGCCAGCCAGGTTGCCGAAGTGCGCTGCGTCCATCAGGTATTTACGCAGGCGCGGCCACTTCTCGTCCTCGCCATTTAGATTGATATAATAAGGCGCATGTACCGAAAGCGAGACGCCCGCCTCTTTACCGGCTTTCTTGATCGCCGCGCAAGTTGTCTCGCCGACGTGCACACCGTTCACCCAGGCCAGCTCCAGCGCATCCAGGCCGATGGAAGCCGTGTACTGTATCCCGCCCACCGTCCCGCCGGGCCTGGGAGGCGTGGCTGCGGGGGAACCGACGGTGCCGAATTTGAAAGAGAGGGCCATCTTCATCTCCATTACGTTTTACGCTTTCGTAAAGCGTGAAACGTAATCACTTGACAAACAAGGGGGCAAACTTCCCCCACAGCGGTGGACCGAGGATGAGCAGGCCAACAAAGATGGATGTCAGCGCGGCGATCAGGACAGCGGCCGCGCCTACATCCTTGCCCACCTTTGCCAGCGGATGGTGGTGCGGGCTGGCCAAGTCCACCACCGCCTCCAGGGCAGAATTGAGAAATTCCGCTGTCCACACCAGGGCAATCGTCACGAACAACACCGCCCAATCGCGAGCCGGCAGGCGCAGCCAGAGCGCCAGTAGGATGACCAGTGTGGTAACGAGCGTATGGATCCAGGCGTTGCGCTGCGTACGGATGACATACCACCAGCCGCGAAAGGCGTGGCCGAAGGCGTGGATACGGGAGAGGAAGAGATTTTTCATAGAGATTCGAGAGTAGAGAGTAGGGATTCGTGGACGATTCTCAAATCGCTATTCTCGAATTATCGAGGCGGGCACGCCGAGGCGTTCCAGTACTTCGGCCTGGGCAGCCCACATGCGGGCCTTTTCCTCTGCCCCGGCGTGGTCGTATCCAAGCAGATGCATGACGCCGTGGACTACCAATAATTGGATTTCAGCTTCGACCGTACCTCCCCACGCTGTGGATTGCTCGACCGCCCGCGGCAGGGAGATGACCACATCGCCCAGGTAACGGCGGCCCGTCTGCGGGTCGGTTTCGTCCGCCGGGAAGGAAAGCACATCAGTCGGGGCGTCGCGGCCGAGAAAGTCCCGGTTGAGAGCCTGGATCCGCTCATCCCCGGTCAAGACCAGAGTCAGGTCAGCATCCGCAGCGATAGACTGGTGAGCCAGCACTGCCTGCGCGGCGCGTTCGAGCAGGTCAGGCGGAAGGGATAGATTTAATTCAGGATTGATTTCGAGGAAGATCATTTCGATTTCTTCGTCGCGTCTGCGACGGGTGCTATAGGCGCATCTCCTGCGGCCGGCTGTTCTCGTGGATATTCCAGTCGCGGGTGATAGGTGCCGCGCAGGGTGGTGATGAAAGACTCGATCACATCTTGCAGGTCGCCTTGGGTAAGAGGCGTGTTTTCTAATTGGCCTGCCTGCTGGCGGTATTCGATCACATTGCGGACAATGGCGCGCAATTCGTCATCACCCTTGGGGTGCTCGGCGCGGACACGCGCTTCCACACCATCAGCCAACATCAGGAGAGCAGTCTCGCGCGAGCGCGGCGCCGGCCCGTAATAACGGAATTTCTCGATGTCCACCTGGTCATGGTGCCCACCAGCTGCCTCCAAAGCCGCGTTGTACTGGTAACGGGTGATGAGGCTGCCATGGTGCTCGGAGATAAATTCGTGGATGCGGCGCGGCAGGCGGTATTTTCTTGCCAATTCCAGGCCATCGGCGACGTGGCGGATGATGGTCTCGGAGGCAGTGACCGGCTCCATGCCTTGGTGTGCGTCAATCTCATCCGCCGGCTGATTCTCGATAAAAAACAGTGGGTTGGCGCTCTTTCCAATATCATGAAACAGCGCGCCGACGCGCGTCAGCAGGCCATCGGCATGGATACGTTCGGCGGCCTGCTCGGCCAGGTTCGCCACCTGCAAGCTGTGCTGGTACGTGCCAGGCGCGCGCTGCAGGAAATACCTCAGCAGCGGAAAATCAGGGCGGGAAATCTCGAGCAGTTGGAGCGCGGTGGTCAGGCCCAGGAATTGCGCCAGCAGGTACTGCGCCGGCAAGGCGATGCTGGTCGAGGCCACTCCGGTGAAGGCCGCCGCGCCGAGCAGCGTGGCGATGCCGATCCAGTCTGTCATGATAAACGCCAGGCGGTAGGCAGCCAACATTGCCGCGCTCGCCCCGGCGATGGCCACTGCCGCCCACAGAAAATTCCCCACCCGGCGCGCCTGTCCCAACACCAGGATGCCGCAGAAACTGCCCAGCACATAATACGGCAGCAAGCCGAGGGCGTCTGGCATTCCATAAGCGGATAAGGCGCTCAGGAGCAATGAGAAGACCATCCCGCTTTCCATCCCGAAGAGGGCGGAAACCAGCAGGCCAAAAGCGGGTATTGGGTAGAGATAGGGCGCGACCGTGCGATTGGGGAGCACCACCCGCGCGCCGACCAGGAAGAGCAGGAAGAGCAGCGCCATCAGGATCAAACCGCGCAGATCATTCACCATCGGCGACTGGCGGCGGTAGAAATACATGGTCGTGAAGGCAGCCGCCAGCAAGACCAGCGCCGCAGCTCCGATGTACTCGATCGTCTTGTCGCCTGGACGGAT
>JALHUM010000049.1 GCA_022865905.1 Anaerolineales bacterium
AACAAAATCACCATCATCGAAGGTCCCCCGCCCGTTTTCGAACCGGCGCGCGACGGCTGGGCGTTAGGCCTGGGCGAAGGTCCGCACCTCGGCTATACCGTCCTCACCCGCCTGCGCACCTTCAACGGCGCGGCGCTGGTCGAGCGCTGCTACCGCGCCTGGCACAGCCAATCCCCCATCCACCTGCATTTCCGCAACAACATGGGATTGGAAGAACAAGCCCCGATCTTTGCGGCTCGTTCCGTGGAGACACCCGAAGGCCCGGTGCTCTTGCTCTGGGTGAACCTGGATAGGGGAAAAATACAATTCGAGCCGGATTCGGGCGATGATGAGAATGCCAGGGATGGCGGGAAAAATTAACCACCAGTCCGGCGTCTTGACCCTGACCCTCAATAGGCCGCCGGTCAACGCCCTTGACCTGAAGACGATTACCGAATTGCAGGCAGCCTTCAAGCAGGCCGCCCGCGATGAAAGCATCCGCTGCGTGGTGCTGACCGGCGCAGGCTCCACCTTTTGCGCTGGTCACGACGTGAGCGAGATGCTGGCGGCGCGCGGCGAGGCGATATCCTACCGCTCCCACCTGCTTGCGACCTACAATCCGCTCATCCTGCAAATCCGCCAGATCGAGAAGCCGGTCGTGGCAGTTGTCAACGGGCCGGTGGCGGGCGCGGGGTTGGGCATCGCGCTGGCCTGCGATATGCGGATAGCGAGTGACACCGCCCGCTTCACGGTCGGGTTTACAGGCATTGGGTTGTCCCTTGATTCGGGCGTTTCGCTTTTGCTGCCCGCGCTGATCGGCATGGGGCGGGCAACCGAGTTCGCCTTTACCAACGAGGCCATCTCCGCCGAACAAGCCCTGGAATGGGGGCTGGTCAACCGCCTCGTCCCGGTGGCAGAGCTGGGGTCCGCAGCCGCCGCGCTGGCCGCATCTTTGGCAGCGGGGCCGACCGGCGCGTTCGGGCTGGCCAAACGCTCGTTCAACCACGCCGTCCTGCCGGACCTGGAAGAGGCGCTGGATTACGAGGCGCACATGCAGGAGATCGCCAGCAAGGGCGCGGAGCATCGCGAGGGTGTGGCGGCTTTCCTGGAAAAGCACCCGCCCAAATTCAAATAATCAAACCGCGAAGGTACAACCCCCTAAGAACGGGGGCAGGCGAACGCGAAGAAGATGATTCAGAATCTCAACTTCGCGGCTTTAGAGAAGAACTTCGCGGGCTTCGCGCTTTCGCGGTTAGAAACCCTATGGAATACGAAACCGTCATCGGACTGGAAGTCCACGCCGAGCTGGAGACGCAATCCAAAATGTTCTGCGCCTGCCCGGTTGTGGATACGACCCAGGCCGCGCCCAACAGCGCCGTCTGCCCGGTGTGCGCGGGCATGCCCGGCACGCTGCCGGTGCTCAACCAGAAAGCGGTCGAGTACGGCCTGCGCGTGGCGCTGGCGCTGGAGTGCCAGGTCGCGGCGGTCAGCATCTTTGCCCGCAAGAACTACTTCTACCCCGACCTGCCCAAAGGCTACCAAATCTCCCAGTACGAACAACCTTTGGCGCGCAACGGGCGGATCACCATCCTGACCCTGCAGGGGGAAAAGGTCATCCGCATCCGCCGCGTGCACCTGGAAGAGGATGCCGGTAAATTAACGCACGTCGAACCCACGCGGGGCGACCATAAAGGTCGCCCCTACACACTGGTGGACTTGAACCGGGCCGGCGTGCCGCTGCTGGAGATCGTCACCGAGCCGGATTTCCGCTCCGGCGAGGAGGTGCGCGCTTACGCCGAGGCGCTGCGTTCCCTGCTGCGCTACCTGGGCGTCAACTCCGGGGACATGCAAAAGGGCGTGCTGCGCATCGAGCCGAACATTTCACTGCGGCCGGTTGTAGCAGCGGGTTCGCAACCAGCCCTGTTTGGGACACGCGTCGAGGTCAAGAACTTGAACAGTCTCCGCGCCCTGGAACGCGCCGTGGCTTACGAGATCCAGCGCCAGGCCGAATTGCTCGAGGCAGGGAAAGCCGTTAAGCAGGTGACACTGGGCTGGGACGAGGCGAAAGAAGCGACCTTCGTCCAGCGCGTCAAAGAGGGCGAGGACGACTACCGCTACTTCCCCGAACCGGACCTGCCGCCGCTTACCCTGGACGAGGGCTGGATCGCCCAAGTCCACGCCTCCCTGCCCGAGCTGCCCTATGCCCGTTTCCAACGCTTACGCAAGCAGTACGATTTGAGTGATTACACCGCGAAATTGCTCATAGAAGAAAAGGCTATTGCAGATTACTTCGAGCAGGCCGTGGCCGCCGAGCCATCTGTGCCAGCCAAGGCCATCGCTAACTGGATTAGCGGGGAACTGTTCAGCCTGATGAACCAGGCCGGGGTGGAGGCGGCCGGCCTGCGGGTCCAGCCCGAAGCGCTGGCCGGGCTGGTCAAGATCGTCAGCCAGGGGGGGATCAACCAGGATACGGCCAGAAAAGTCCTGGCGGAGATGTTCGCCAGCGGTGAAAGGGCAGATGAAATCGTCAAGAAGCGCGGCCTGCAACAGGTCACGGACACAGAGGCCATCGCCCGGATGGTGAAAGAGGTCTTGGAGACATGTCCAGACGAGGTGGCAAGTTTCCTGAGCGGCAAGGCAGGCGTCATCAATTTCTTGTTCGGGCAGGTGATGAAAAAGGCGCAGGGCAAGGCCAATCCTCAGATCGTGCGGCGGGAATTGGAACGCCAGTTGGATGCTCCCAAGCGATAAGCTCCGAACGCCGGGGCTGTCCTTGTTGTGAGGATAATCACGAATAACGTCATTAAGGTACATGGTTTTTGTCATATTGACTGAAAGCTCAATATCGTGTAAGTTTAACGTGCATCGGACAAAGGGTGATGCCAATATGATTGTCTTATTCGACATAGGATCAAAATAATGCGGGCCCCCCGTCCGGGGTGCCCGCGTATATTTTTATCAAATCTCAACCCCCAGTTTTAGGAGATGAAACATGACCGGAACAGTCAACGAATTTGAAATGGCGCAACGCCAATTCGATCACGTTGCAAAACTGCTAAATCTCGACCCACAGATCGCCGAGGTGCTGCGCTGGCCGATGCGCGAGTTCACCTTTCGCATCCCCGTCCGCATGGATGACGGCAGCCAACGTGTCTTCCAGGGCTTCCGCGTGCAGCACAACGACGCGCGCGGCCCCAACAAGGGCGGCATTCGCTTCCACCAGGCAGAAACGTTGGATATGGTGCGCGCCCTGGCGACCTGGATGACATGGAAATGCGCCGTGGCGGATATTCCCCTGGGCGGCAGTAAGGGCGGCGTGATCGTGGACCCGGCAACGCTCTCGACAACCGAGAAGGAACGCCTGTGCCGCGGCTGGGTGCAGAATATGTGGAAGAACATCGGCCCGCGCCAGGATGTTCCCGCGCCGGATGTCGGCACCACACCGCAGATGATGGGCTGGATGATGGATGAGTACTCGAAACTTGTCGGCCAGTACACACCAGGCGTCATCACCGGCAAACCGCTGGGCGGCGGCGGCTCGCTGGGCCGCACCGAGGCGACTGGTTACGGCGTCATTTACACCGTGCGAGAGGCAATGAAGCACCTGAAGATGGACTCCAAAAAAACCGTCGCCGCCATGCAGGGCTTCGGCAACGTGACCCGGTACGCGGCCATCGGCTTTATTGAAATGCTGGG
Organism: Anaerolineales bacterium; assembly: GCA_022865905.1. Lineage (GTDB taxonomy): Bacteria > Chloroflexota > Anaerolineae > Anaerolineales > Villigracilaceae > CG2-30-58-95. Next base: position 3,676 of record JALHUM010000049.1, read on the forward strand.
CGGCAAGGTGGCCTGCGTCTCCTGCTGGGACCGCCACGACAAGTGTGCCTACACCTATAGCAAAAACGGCGGGATTGACCCGCACTTCCTGCTGACCATCACCGACGAATACGGCACGATTGACAAAGCCAAAGCCAGCAAGGCCGGTTATACCGTCGAGGACGGCGACGCGTGGATCACCAAAGAAGCCGACGTGTTGATGCCCGGCGCGCTGAGCGGCCAGATCAACGCGGACAACGTCAAGAAGATCTCCAAACGGGTCAAGATCGTGGCCGAAGGCGCCAACGGCCCGGCCACGCCCGAAGCGGACGAGTATTTCAAGAAGAACGGGATCTTCGACATCCCCGACTTCCTATGCAACGCCGGCGGCGTGACCTGCTCGTACTTCGAGAGCGTCCAGAACGACATGAACTTCTACTGGACGAAGGAGGAAGTCCTGGAGAAACTCGACACCAAGATGACTCAGGCCTTCCACGCGGTGCTTGAAATGTCTGAGAAGGAAAAGGTCTACATGCGCGATGCGGCTTACATGGTGGCCATTGACCGCGTGGTCAGGGCCATGCAGTTGCGCGGCTGGGTGTAAACCAGCGAGAGCAAATAAGATCAACAAAGTAGGGACGCGCCGATCATGGCTCGCCCCCACTTGTTTTTTTACCCGAAAACCTATACAATCAACTCAGAATGAACGCCGAGGTGCTGCGTCTCCTGCTGGCTGTTTCCCTCATCGCCATGTACGTGCTGGCGATGCTTTACCTGCGCCGGAGGAGACTGGGCCTCGGCGCGTATTTGTTCTGGGGGTTGTTCGCGCTGTCCATCCCTGCGCTGGGACCGTTCCTCGTCATCCTCACCAGGCCCGGAAATATTAAACACGACCCCCAAAAAACCGGGGCAGGCGAACACTCTGGCCTAGCCCGCCAGGGCAGGCAAAGAGACACGAAGGAGGTAAGGCTTGTCGGGTGAAATTCATCCTCTGTGCTCCTTTGTGACCTTTGTGTTTATTCTCGAGGAGATTGACCCATGAAACACGACCGCTTTCTGCTTGGCATCCTGGTCTTTATCGGTTTGCTGGTCGCCGCCGCGTTGGCGCTCTTCTTTACCCGCCGCGAATCCCAAACTTACGGCGCGGAGGATACGCCCGAGGGTGTGATGCGCAATTACGTGCTTGCCCTTCAAAACCACGATTTCGAACGCGCTTATGGTTATCTGGCTGATAAGTACAACAAACCCACTCTCGACAATTTCCAACAGGCTTTCCTCAATCGCCAACTCGACATTTCCGGCGCGGCTATCCAGATAGGAAAAGTAGAGATGGTCGCCAGTGAACAGGCTCTGGTGGATGTGACCATTGTCTATGCTGCCGCCGATCCTTTCTCACCAGGCTCAAGTTCGAACATGACCGCCTCACTGGTCAAACAGAATGGTGCCTGGCGCATTTCCAACATGCCATACCCCTACTGGGGCTGGGATTGGTACCAGCCAACGCCGGTGAAGTAAGGAGGAAATTTTGCGAACAATTCGCCGCCTGTATTTCTATGCTGTAACACTCGTCAGCCTGGAGGTCGTGCTTTGGGGGTTGATCGGCCTGGCGCGCTCCGCCTTCTCGACCCATATCGTCGGCGGGGGCGCTACCCGCCTTGCGCAGGCGCTGGCCCTGATCCTGGTCGGCGTGCCGGTTTTCGGTCTGCACTGGTGGGCTGCCCAGCGCGGCGCGCGCGCCGACATGGACGAACATGCCTCCGGCGTGCGTGCCTTCTTCCTCTACGCCGTATTGCTGGCAACCCTGATCCCCATCGCCCAGAACTTCCTGCCATTGCTCAACCGTCAGCTGCTCCAGGCTTTTCGCCTGCCGCTGAATGCCATGTTCGGCGCGAGCCAGACCTGGAGCGATAACCTGATCGCCATGCTGATGAACGGTCTCGTCGCAGCTTATTTCATCACCGTGCTGCGCGCCGATTGGCAGCTGGTGGCACCAAAAGACACCCTGACCAGCTTACGCAGTATCTATCGTTATATTTGGGTGATCTATTCCCTGGTGATGCTGGTGGCCGGAATCCAACAAAGCCTTCAATATGCCTTCGAGATTCCAGCCATCACGATCGGGTTTGCCCACCAGGCTTCCCTCGCCAACGGCCTGACGCTGCTCCTGATCGGCACGCCGCTGTGGTTCTTTGCCTGGAAGACGGTGCAGGATTCGCTGGCCGAGGCCGCCGAACGCGAGTCGTCCCTGCGCCTGGGCGTGCTCTACGCCCTGGCCCTGGCCGGCGTAGTCACCGTCCTGACCTCAGGCGGGATCGTGATCGCTGTCCTCCTGCGCAGCCTGCTTGGCGAGCAGATCAGCGGGCAGGATTTCATGCGCCAGATCAGCGGGCCGCTTTCCATCGGCATTCCCCTGGCAGGCGTGTGGGCTTATTATGGCCGCTGGTTGGGCCGCTCGATGGCCGAGGCGCCCGACGTGCCCCGCCGGGCGGGGATGCGCAGACTGTACTTTTATATCCTCTCCGCTATCGGACTGGGCGCGACCTTCATCGGCCTCTCGATGCTCCTATCCTTCGTGGTGGATGCCAGTATTGGCGACCTGCTGGGGGCCGGCACGCTGCGCCCGCGCCTGGCCGCTTCACTGGCGACCCTTTTCGCTGGTTCGCCGCTCTGGTCCCTGCCCTGGCGGTCGATGCAGGCCAAGGCGCTGGCCTCCGGCGATCCCGGCGACCATGCCCGCCGCTCGCTGGTACGCAAAGTCTACCTCTACCTGGCCCTATTCGTCAGCGTCATCGGCGGGATGATCGCCGCCGTGGCGCTGCTCTTCCTGCTGATACGGACGCTGCTCGGCGACCGCCCGCCCGGATTCACGCAAAGCCTCTTGAACTACCTGCAATTGCTTTTCCTGTTCGCCCTGATGGGCATCTACCATGGCCTGACCCTGCGGCGTGACGGGCGCGTGGCCGGCCACGCGCTGACTACCAAACATGCCCTCTTCCCGGTCTTGATCTTCAGCCCAAGTGACGAGGACCCGTTCGCCCAGACCATGCTGGCGGCGATACAAAAGCAGACCCCGTGCCTGCCTGCCGCCATCCAGCCGGTCACCCAGCCGATACCGGAGGCGGCGCTGGCGACGGTCAAGGCTGCCATCGTTCCCGGCGATCTGGCTCTCAACCCGCCCGAAGCGCTGCGGCTGTGGTTGCGCGATTTCAACGGAAGCAAGCTGATCGTCCCACGCGCTGCGGCGGGGTGGGTATGGTCAGGAGGCACGGGGCGCTCTCTCCAGGCGGCGGCCGGGCAGGTCGCGCAAGCCGTCCGCCAACTGGCCGAGGGGCAGGAAGTCCGCCAGCCGAGTGGTACGTCCGGCTGGATGATCTTCATCTACGTCATCGCGGCGTTATTCGGCCTGGAAATCCTGATGGCCCTGACCAGCCTGGTCGTCTCTCTTTTCCAAGGATAGGCACTTCGGCAGGAGTCCGAAGTCTACGACTTCGAGAAAAATCGGAGATTTTGCACTCGGTTGAATCATTGATATGATAGTGTTCGGAAATTCGAATTCACCGGAGATAAACAGGGATGAACATAGATTTACTCGATAAACGGAGGTTTTATAATGTTCTTCAACGTTGAAAGGCTGATTTCGTGCCGTTTATCGAGCCGATTGCCGTTCATCTCTGGTTCAATTTTTGAGTTTCCGAACGCTCTCTGATATAATTTGCGTTGGAGAGGATTGAGCAATGAAAGTAACCGTCTTACAAGAAAACCTGGCTCATGGATTGAGCATCGTTTCGCGAGCGGTGTCGCCGCGCACGACCCTGCCTGTACTGGCAAACGTACTGGTCGCAACCGACGAAGGCCGGCTGCGCCTCTCGGCCACCAACCTGGAACTGGGCATCACCTGCTGGATCGGGGCCAAGATCGAGGCAGAAGGCTCGACCACCGTCCCGGCGCGCACTTTCGTGGATATGGTGGGGACGCTGCCAGCGGAGCAGGTGAACCTGAGCCTGATCGCGACCAACCAGACCCTCAACGTGCGCTGCGGCGCCTCGAACACAGACATCAAGTGCATTGACGCCCAGGAATTCCCGCCGCTGCCGGTTCCAGAAATGGAAGGCGCCATCCAGATCAACGTGGCCGATTTCAAGGAGATGATCCAGCAGGTTGTCTTCGCCGCCTCGGTGGACGAGGCCCGCCCGGTGCTGATGGGCGTGTTGCTGACAGTTGACAAGGACACCATCACGATGGCGGCTGCGGATGGCTTCCGGCTCTCGGTGCGTAAGGCCACGCTCTCCCAGCCCGTGCCGCAGCCGGTGACGGTCATCATCCCAGGGCGCGCCCTGAGCGAGCTGGCGCGCGTCGCCGCGGACGGGGACGAGATGATCGCGATGGTGCTGCCGAAGGGCCGCGGCCAGGTCATCTTCCGCGTTAAGGATGTGGAACTGGTCTCGCAGTTGATTGACGGCACCTTCCCGGACTACCAGCAGATCATCCCGCGCGCCTACAAGTCGCGCACGCTGCTCTCCACCCAGGCATTGCTCAAGGCCTGCAAGCAGGCCGAGATCTTCGCCCGCGAAGGCTCCAACGTGGCGCGGTTGAACATCAAATCCAGCGGCGAACTGGAGCCAGGCTCGGTCGAAATCTTCGCCCAATCCGAAGAGACCGGCTCGAACGAGACGATCGTCGCAGCGACCATCGAAGGCATCGGACTGTTGATCGCCTTCAACGTCAAGTACATGCGCGAGGTGCTAGAGGTGATCAAGACGCCCAACGTAGCCCTGGAGACCTCTGCGCCGAACGCGCCCGGCATGATCCGCCCGGTCGGCGATGACAATTTCATGCACGTCATCATGCCGATGCATCTCGGCTGAAGAGCCAGTAATCAGTTTTCAGTGATCAGTGATCAGTGCCTGGCAAAATGTCAGGCACTTTTGTTACAATATGACTGATAATGGTAGACAGTAGGCTACCATAGCAGATCACTGATTACTGATATCTGAAATGACCCTCCCAACGCCCTCCACTGATCGAGTCCTGAATATCTACTTGACGCTCAATCAATATCCGATCTTGAGCGGCCGTCTCCGCGCCCGCATGAGGCAGGAGTTGTTTGCGCGCGGCATCATCTCATTGGAAGTATTCGAGATAGAAGTGCGCGAGAAAGCCATCCAATCCCAGGCGCGCGAGGGATTGCATGACCCATACAGTGAAGAGCCGTTCGATACCTGGGAGGCGCGCCTGGCGCGCGTCCGCGATTCGTTGACCGACTTCTATTTCGCCTACAACCTACCCTACGAGGAGTTCGAGCGCATCGTCAAGGGGATCATCGGCGAGCGCGGCGAGCCGCCAGACATGGTCACCTTCAACCCGGAACTTGCCCCGCAGGATATGCTCTTCCAACAGGCCGGGCTGCTCGAAAGCCTGCCGCCCGAAGAACGAAAGCCCCTCGAGGCGCGCCTGCAAGAGATCAAGGTGGTGCTGATCCGCACCATGATCAGTGATCAACTGGCTTACCTGAACATCGCCCGCAAGTGGTTCACAGTAGATGATCTGAAAGATATCCGCTGCCGCAAGATCGGATATGGGAAGATTGGCGGCAAGTCGGCCGGAATGCTCTTGGCGTACCGCATCCTGAGCGAGGTGGCCCCGCGCGAGGTCCAGGCGGCGATCCGCACACCGGTCTCATACTTTCTGGCCTCCGACCTGTTCTACACGTTCATGGCCGCCAACGGCCTGGTCCACTGGTCGGACCAAAAGTACAAGCCCGAGGCGCAGATGCGCTCCGAGTACCCCCAAATTGTACAGGAATTCATCCGCGGGGAATTCCCAAAGGACATCCTGGAACGCCTGCGACGCATCCTGGACGAGGCCGGAGACCAGCCACTCATCGTGCGCTCGTCGAGCCTCCTGGAGGACAACTTCGGCACCTCTTTTGCTGGTAAGTACGATAGCTTCTTTTGCCCCAACCAGGGCACGCCCGAGGAGAATCTCAATGCTCTCACCGAGGCGATCGCCCGCGTCTACGCCTCTGGCCTGAACCCCAATGCCTTACTTTACCGGCATCACATGGGCCTGGTAGATTACGACGAACGCATCGCCGTCCTGATCCAGTTCGTCCAGGGCGAGCGATATGGACGCTACTTCCTGCCGCAAGGGGCGGGCGTGGCCTTCAGCCGCAACCTGTACCGCTGGTCGCCGCAGATCCGCAAAGAAGACGGCTTCATGCGCCTGGTCTGGGGGCTGGGCACGCGCGCAGTAGACCAGGTGGGAGATGACCACCCGCGCCTGGTCGCGCTCAGCCATCCACAGCTTCACCCATCCGCCGCCACCAAAACGATCCGCCAGTATTCCCAAGAATATGTTGATCTGATTGACTTGGAAGATAACCAATTCAAATCCTTACCCGTCGCTGATGTGCTGACGCAACGCTACGAGCCCCTGCGTTACATTGCCCAAGTAGATGAAGGCGACTACTTGTCTACCATCCGCACCAGCCTGGTCGAGGAGGACAAGCTGGTCATCACCTTCGACGAGCTTCTGCGCCGCACGTCCTTCGCTGGGACCATGCGAACCATCGTCAGGCTGCTCGAAAAGCACTACCGCGCCCCGGTGGACATCGAGTTCACCCTGCAAGTCATTGACCTGCAATCCGCCCGGCCTTCGATCCGCATCTCGATCCTTCAATGCCGCCCGCAAAGCAAGATGGAAGACGAAGAGGCCAACATCCCTGAGGATCTCCAGGTCGAGAATGTCATCTTCTCCAGCCGCCGCATGGTGCCGCGCGGCACGGTGGACGGCATCCGCTACGTGTTGTTCGTCTCGCCCGAAGATTACTTCCACCTGACCTCCCAGGCTGAACGCAGCAAGCTGGAACGCGCCATCGGCGCGCTCAACGTTGCCCTGAAAGGTGAAACTTTCATCTGCGTCGGGCCGGGGCGCTGGGGAACGTCCACGCCTGACATGGGGATACACATCAATTATGGGGACATCTACAACACGCGCGCCCTGATCGAACTGACCGGGCAGGGCATCGGGCCGGACCTGGAGCCTTCTTTCGGCACCCATTTCTTCCAGGACCTGATGGAGGCGCGCATCTACCCCCTGGCCGTTTACCTGGACGACGAGGATGTCATCTTCAACAAGGATTTCTTCTACCAGACCCCCAATCACCTGATGGAATGGCTTTCCGCCCAAAAGACCCTGACCCGCTGCCTGCGCCTGATCAAGGTGGACGACTTCCGCTCCGGCCACCATCTGACGCTGGTGATGAAAGAGGACGAGGGGAAAGCAGTCGCGTTTTTACAGCCGGATCAACCGTAAAATTCCCTACTCCCTGGCCTACTTCCTATTGAAATCTGCCGGGATTTCGCCCCAGGCTTCGGTATCCCACTTGAGAACAGGATTGGCCGCCTCGTTTTCGGCCAACCAGGCCTCGGCGCGGGCGATGAGTTCGAACAGGGGCGCGTTGCTCTCATCGGGCAACAGGTCGGAGTTGCATTTCTTGGCCCTAACCCAGGCAATGGCTGTCTCGGAATCCGAATAGATTGGCGCGGCGATGCCTTTTTGTTCGAGCCGCGCCAGCGCATGGACAATCGCCAGAAACTCGCCGACGTTGTTGGTGCCGTTCTCATAAGGCCCCTGGCGGAAAATTCCCTTCCCCGTGCTGGTGTGTACACCGCGATATTCCAGCCGCCCCGGGCTGCCAGAGCAGGCAGCGTCCACGCAATAGCTTTCAGCGATAGGCGGCTCGGGCGCGAACAGCCATTGTCCGCTGGAAGCCGGCTTACCGGCGTACTCGCTGTAATCGCCATGGAAAGCCCTCTCCGCTGCGGAGCGACTTTCGAAGGTCTTGTATTCCGCGCCCGCGAAGCCTTTTACCTGCTCGGCGCACTCCTCCCAGGTGATGAAAATGCCGGTCTTGCGACCTTTCCAGACAACGTAGAACTTCATTTTCCGCTCAATTCCTCCACCGTAGCATCCATCTCATCCAGGATGGATGGGATTTGTGCCACTGCCAGGTTCGTGCGGAAAACAAAGCCTGCCCCGTCTGCCAACACATACTGCGCCATGCGCCAGGCTGCTAACTGCGGCGTCGTCAGCGCTTCAGGGATATACCCGATGGCATTGTTCCATTGTGGGTGACCGGCTCGGTACTCGCCGAGTGAATCCAACGCCGAGAAGCGCAGCGGTAACAGACCTGTGGCCTCGACCCATTTGGCCTGGTTCTCAGCCGAGAGCAGCCAGCGGACGAACAGCCAGGCGGCCAATTGCTTCTCCGGCGTGGATTGGAGCAGGGTATAAGACGGGCCAGATGCCACCAGCACAGCCCCGTTCAGGCCGGGAAAAGGAAGTACCGTCCACTCGTCGTTGTTGCCCAGGCGCGCCAGGGTCTGGGTCAGCAGGGGCGCCTCGGCCAGGTCGCCGGTCACGAAAAGGGCCGAGCGGTGGGCGAACGATTCGTAGGGATTTGGCTCGGTCGAGATCCAGGCGCAATGCTCGTCGTATAAGCCCTTCAGGAATTCCAGCGCCGACTGGTTGTCTGGCGTGGCGAAATGGATTTCCCCGTCCTTGACCACACCGCCGCCGAAAGCCAGCAGCCAGGAAAGCATGCTGTCGGGTTGGGTGTTGACGATCCAACCGCCATAGCCGTCGTTCTGTTTGATGGCGTCTTTGCGATAGTAGGCATTCGCCGCGCAGGCCTGCTGGCGGAACTCGTCCGCCGTGGCTGGGGGCGCACTGAAACCCAGTTCACGCGCCCAGGTCTGGTTGTAGAACAGGAAACGGGCCGAGCGCTGCGCCGGAGCGCCCAGCCGCCGGCCGTTGACTTGATCCTGGGTCCAGAAGGTGGCCGGGACGTCGGCGATCTCGTTGGCGGGCAATCCCCAGGCCGGGTCGTAGAGGTAGGGGTTCAGGTCCACGACAGCGCCTTTGGCATCCCAGGCAAGTGACTGCTCGGGCAGGGCGACCACCAGGTCAGGGCGGAGGGCGGAGGCGAGGGCGGAATCTACATCCTCGAACAAGGTGGAATAATCGCCGTATGCAGTCTGGTAGACAACGATGCCCCACTGGTTGAGGGTGTTGAACTGGGCTAGTTGGTTCGTGAAGACGTCCACCGCCGCGCCGGTGAAAGCGTGCCAGACCTGGATGTGGATGCCGCGCAACGCCTCCGTCGCGACCTCAATCTGGGGAGCAGGCGTGGCCGTTGGGGTGGAGGCACCGGCTGGGGTGCCGGTCAGCAGGCCTGGAGTCGAGGGGGGTGCCGATGTGGAGGTCGAGGCAGCCGGGCCGCAAGCCGTCAAGAGGAATGATGCGAGCAGGGCCACGCATGCGAGGCGGAAAAGCCGCGACGTTGTCATGTTCTAGAAGAGCGTGAACGGGACGGGGGTCAGCACGAGAATAAAGAGAACCAGCACCAGCACGGCCAGCATTTTGCGGGGCGCGTCAAGCTCGGTGATCTGGTCGAGCGGCTCGGCATGGGCGCGTCCCAGGAAGAAGATGAGCGCCGCCCAAAGCCACCAGCCAGACCAGAAAATGCCCAGGCCGAGGAGGGCAATCAGAATGATTGGCAATACTCGATTGACGCGCTTGCCGAACAGGGCGTAAAGAGTATGGCCGCCGTCGAGCTGGCCGGCCGGGATCAGGTTCAGAAAAGTGACCAGGATGCCAGCCCAGCCAGCCCAGGCGACCGGATGCAGCATCACGTCTTTACCGCCGAGTGGAATGGGGCTGCCCGTAAAAAAGTAGCGCATCCAATAGAGCAGCGGCAGTGAATCGTAATATGCAGGAGCAGGCAACAACTGGCCGTGGGTCAAGTACTTGAGTCCCAGGTACAGGATGGAGTTGCCTTCCAGCAGGTTGTCGTCGGGGCAGGAGTAGGTTTGTCCGATTTGCGCTGTGTTGGGGCAAATGTCTGCCTCGCCGGCCTGTTTGGTGTAATAGGTGTTCTGGACAGTATCAGTTTTGGAAAGAGTCAGACCCAGGATCAACACCGGGATGGCAACCACCAGACCAGCCAGCGGCCCGGCGATGCCAATATCCAGCAGGATGCGCTTGTTCCGAGGGCGTTCTTTCATGTTGATGAACGCGCCCATCGTGCCCAGGAAGCCGGCCGGGAAGGGGATAAAATAGGGCAGGCTGACCGCCGTTTTGTGATAGCGACCGGCGAAATAGTGCCCGAACTCGTGCGCCAGCAGGATGCCCAGCAGGCTGACGGCGAACGGCCAGCCGACCCATAGGTTGAGCAGCAGCGTTTTGATCTGGCCGAAGAAATCGGCCGGCATTTCGCCCTGGTAGGAATACATCGCGCCAGCGAACAGGACGCTCAACAGCGTGAGGATGAACAGGGCGATATTGATGGAAATCCTGCCCAGCGTGGGACGGATCACGCCCGCGGCCAGGATAACCGTCTGGCGGCCAGCCTCGACCCGGAACAGGGGCGTGACGTTGAGCGGGCGCAAGGCCTCGGCCAGTTGGTCGTAGGCGGCGGCCGAATCGTCGGTCAGCAGGGCGCCGCGGTAGCGCACGATAAAGGTTTTCTGGGGGTCGCCCCAGGTCACCTCTTCGATGCGGAAGAGGCGGGAGACAATGGAATTCAATACATCGGGTTGAGGAAGCGTCATAGGATTGGCCTTTGGCGATTTACGATTGACGATTGACGATTGACGATTGACGATTGACGATTGGCGAGGGGCGAGGGATGAGTGATGCGGCGACAAAGAAAAGGCGGGAGTGGATGGGGGTCGAACCCACCGCGGCCCGCAACGCGACCCGCCGCCGGTTTTGAAGACCGGGAAGCCCTCCGGGACCTAACCACTCCCGGCGATAAGGATACCCCAAGGCGGGAGGATTGGCAAGAGAAAGAAACGGATCGGGCGTTGGGAGTTGCGAAGTTCCTCTGCGGTCACAGCCACATTTAAATCCATTTCTGAAACTGTATTTGCTTGTTAAGGTGCGAGGTATTTGTTCCTGAGGAACAAAGAGGAACAAATAGGGCTGGAGGGTCCTGCGCCCCAGGCGGGCAGACCCGGAGGCGGGGCGGGAGAGCGGCCTCCAGCGAATGATCTTCTCGCGCAGGGGGGATGAGGGGTTCGATGACCGCCCACTGGCGATCCGGGGTGTACGTGCTAAAGGGTTCCTCCAGGAAGGGTAGAAAAATCCCGAGGGGAGGGGGCGATTTTAGGTCACTTTTATTTATTTTCCCGCGGAACGAACCGGCGTCGCGGGGGATGCCATGTTCATGGTATGAACACCCGATCAGGAGCATGGATAAAGCAGATATGACGGCGAGAGAAGAGGGATGGCGAGCAGAAAACATGCCGTGGCAGATGGCATTGCGGTTGCCGGGTTGGCCTCCGCGCCGGCGACGGGAGAGCATGGGGGCAGGAGGAGAAGCGAGAGGGGACGGGGCAAGAGGAAGGGCCATGGATATCCTTTTATAGAGGCGGTCAAGAAAAAAAACGGGAAGCGTGATCCT
>JALHUM010000050.1 GCA_022865905.1 Anaerolineales bacterium
ATCAACCGGTTACACTGGCGAGTCGACCGCCCGCCAGAGCCAGATCCTGCCCGGCTGGAGCATCGAGAAGGCCAAACGTATGGGGGCGGATGCCGTAAAACTGCTAGTCTACTACCACCCCGATTCGTACACGGCGGGCGAGATTGAAGCCTTCGTCAAACAGGTAGTGGATGATTGCCGGAAATACGACCTGGCAATCATGCTCGAGCCGCTCTCCTATCCGCTTGACCCGGCGGCAAAGAAACTTTCCTCGGACGAGAAACGCTACGTCGTTACCGAAACTGCCCGCCGCCTGACGCCCCTCGGCGTGGATGTGCTCAAGGCCGAGTTCCCGCTCGACGTTGCCGACCCGGACGAAACTCAATGGGCCGCGACCTGCGCCGAGATCACCGCCGCCTCCGTCACGCCCTGGATCCTCCTCTCCGCTGCCGTGGACTACGAGGCCTACCTGCGCCAGGTGACCGTCGCCTGCAAGGCCGGGGCTTCAGGTATCGCCGTCGGGCGCGCCGTCTGGCAGGAAGCCGTCGGTCTGGATGGGGAAGCCCGTCTTGCCTTCCTGCGCACAACCGGTCGCGAGCGCCTCTCCGGTCTCACCGCGCTCTGCTCCGAACTTGGCAAACCCATCACCGCCTTCTACACCGCTGAAGCGCCGTTTGATTGGTATAAGACCTACTGACCGTAGACGGTGCACCTTCCACAGTCTGTCGTCCCTCGTCCGTTGTCTTCACATATTATGAAACCCTACGATATTTTAGTGGCTGGCGAAATCAACCCGGACTTAATCTTGTCTGGTAATGTCACCCCGGAATTCGGTCAGGTGGAGAAACTGGTCGACTCGGCTGTCCTGACGGTCGGTTCTTCCTCGGCCATCTTTGCCTGCGAGGCAGCCCGGCTGGGGTTGAAAGTCGCTTTCGTCAGTGTGAGCGGGGATGACATCTTCGGGCGCTTCATGCTGGATGAGATGAACTCCCGCGGCGTGGATACCTCCGCCGTATTCGTCCGCCCGGGCGGGGGGACTGGCCTGAGTGTCATCCTGAATCGAGGGGCGGACCGCGCCATCCTGACCTACCCCGGCCTGATCCCCGCCCTGACCGCCACCGAAGTTACCAATGACCTGCTGCGCCGATCGCGCCACTTGCATATCGCCTCCTACTTCCTGCAGACTGCCCTCCAGCCCGGCCTGCCGGACCTCTTCGCCCGGGCCCACGCTCTCGGTCTGACGACCTCCCTGGATACCAATTGGGACCCATCCGGCGAATGGCGCGGCTTTGATGAGCTGCTGTGCCGGGTGGATGTGTTCCTGCCCAATGAGAACGAGGCATTGGCGCTGACCGGCACAAAGGAGATCGAATCAGCGATTCAGCGACTTGGCGAGTCATGCAAGGTAGTGGCGATCAAACTGGGCGCGGATGGAGCGATTGCCCGTCGTGGCGGGGAAACCGCCCGCGCACCGGCCATCCCGGTTGAGGTGGTCGACACCGTCGGGGCAGGTGACACCTTCGACGCCGGATTCCTATTCGGGTGGTTGAACGGCTGGAGCCTAAAAAAAACCCTTTCGCTCGCGGTAGTCTGCGGGTCGCTCTCGGCCCGGGCTGCAGGCGGGGCATCCGCCCAGCCGACATTGGACGAGGCAATGAAGTATGTCCCATATTCTGGATGAAATCGACCGCGCCCAGAGACTGGGAGAAGTCCGCGGCATTGCTTCGATTTGTTCCGCCCATCCGTGGGTGCTGAAAGCGGCCATGAGGAGGGATGGCCCGGTTCTGATTGAGTCTACCTGCAACCAGGTCAACCAGTTTGGTGGCTACACCGGCATGACCCCGGCGGACTTTGTCGCGTTTGTGCGTGAGCTGGCCGCTGAAAACAGCTTTCCTCCGGAAAGCTTGATCCTCGGCGGTGACCACCTCGGTCCCTCTCCCTGGCAAGACGAGCCCGCTGCGAGCGCCATGGCGAAAGCGACCGAGATGGTGCGCCTCTACATACGGGCCGGCTTTGTTAAGGTCCATCTGGACGCCAGCATGCGCCTGGCCGACGACCCGTCCGGTCCGCTCGACCCCGAAGTCTCCGTCTGCCGGACGACCGAACTGGCCTGCGCTGCGGAAGAGTCGGTCCTGAGCCCGGCCGCAGCCCCCCGTTATGTCATCGGCACCGAAGTCCCCATCCCGGGTGGCGCGATTACTCTCAACGACCGCGTCCGGGTGACGAATGTGGAGGATGTCCGGCGGGCGATCGAGATCACGCATACCGCATTTTTGGAGGCAGGGTTGGAGTCAGCCTGGGAGCGTGTCATTGCGGTCGTTGTCCAGCCTGGGGTCGAATTCGGGGACGATTTCGTTTCGGAGTACCAGCCACTGGCGGCGCGTGACTTATCGCGCTTTATCGATAGTCAGGCGATGGTGTATGAGGCGCATTCTACCGATTACCAGGCGCGTGAGGCACTTAAAAACCTTGTGAGCGATCATTTTGCGATTCTCAAAATTGGCCCTGGATTGACATATGCCTATCGCGAAGCGGTCTTTGCTCTGGCAATGATCGAAAATGAATTGTTCCCAATTTTGCGCTCGAATTTGATTCAAGTTTTGGATGAAGTAATGATACAACATCCTGAGCATTGGAGAAAATATTATCGCGGCTCGGAAGAAGAACAAGCCGTCAAAAGAAAGTTTAGTTTTAGCGACCGTAGCCGATATTACTGGTCCGATCCGCGAGTGCAAGCCGCGCTGAAAATATTGATGAATAATCTAAGCGAAAAGCCGTTGCCGCTTTTTCTGTTAAGTCAGTTTGCTCCTAGGCAATACGAACAAATCCGCCAAGGGGAAATTGCATGGACGCCTGAAGGCGTCATATTCGATCGCATTCGTGAGGTCTTGCTAGATTATGAAGCGGCTTGCGGGGGGTAACAGTAAACATCCTTGAGAAAAGAGCAAAGGATGTTTACATATTTTGTCTATCAGCAGTCTACTCGTGATCAAATATCCATGGATTTAGGTTTTGTTTGGATATTGGCTTTGAGATATGCCCTCAAAATCATCCTTCTATCTTCGATTGAGCATGAAAAATCTTCACGATTGTGTGTATCCCTGCCCGTGCAGATAACAATCCAAATGCGCTTGAGATAACCAAGAAATGGTTGCGCCCGATGCGGTAGGTTGGTTGATGGCCTGGGTGGTCATATAGGTAGTTGTAGTAAGAATCAAAGAACTCCTTTGCAATTCACAGGCAAAAGGTTGTCTCCAACTTGGAGGAATTTCAAACACTATCTCGAATTACGCGAGCATGGGAAAGCCTACCGTGACGTCGGCGACGTGGACCAGCCACGCTTCTGTTACGAGGAAGAAGATGCTGTAAAGATCATGGAATTGTTGAAAGAAAAGGGATCTTCTTTCGCCCCGTTGGCCGCCCGCTTGATCGAAGCAACCATGGACAGCTGACCTGAGGAGAACAGGGAATGGCTGAATGATCTGGATTACGAGAAACTAGAGATCGGCGCGGTGCTCTGTCTCTCGCGGCGCACGGGGATTCTGAATAATGCGCCAACTAAGGCCAGCAAAGCCCCGATGAGTGTTACATAGATACCCACACCCGTGGCCGCAAAGAAACCGGCATTGGGATCAATCTCAAGAACTCTCTGGAAGCATCCGATAACCTCGATAACGGCCATCGTAGCCAGAATCGCCCCTGGAATGGAGTATCTCGTTTCAGCCCTTCCTTTCAAGAACAATCCTTCAAGAAGAAGGATGAGTCCAATACCACCAGTTACGAAGCCATTATCTTCCCATCCGATCTCAATGGATTCGTAGGCAGGCCCTTCAACGCCAAAGAGAACGGGGACGGACATCCATGGGAGGCGTGATCCGAGAATAAGGATCAACCCGCCTATCAGAACAAGTATCCGGTTTGTGTGCATTCGTACCTCCTTCCATATGGGCGGATTGGCGGGAGGGATGAGACACGAGCGGTGGAGCCGCTATCCGCCTGGAGAGGGGGTTGGGTGGCCTTTCTATAACTATCTTTTCGTAATTATGGAATGTACCCCATTGCGATTCGCCAATCATATTCAATATTATCTATATTTGGATAAATAACTTTCTTGTCTTTTTTATCAACTCTTACAGAAATAGTCTCTCCAATCTTTATCTGTGAAATTGCCAAGGTATAAATTAGCCACCATGTCTTTACATTATATGTTTCCTGATCTATTATCTGGATTTCTAAGTCCAAACAAAAACTATCCACTCTACCCATAGATCCAATTGTAGGGGAACTTGTTTGCTTAATTGATCTAATTGTTGCAGAAGCAATAACTGCGGAATTAATCTTTTCTTCTCTCTCAATCGCTATTTTATTCTTTTTCTCCATATTATTTCTCCAATTTTCTGCAATTCATTACTCTCAATATTACACGATTAATCGACCGCCCAACGGTTTGGCTAGCGGCAGAGGGACTCCTATGCATTATCGCGCCGAATCTGGCAAAACGCGCACTATTCGCGAGCGGCGGAGCCGCCTCCTTCAACGGCTTGTTTCCCGGTTGCTGACGCAGCCGCTTGTTCAATCCCGTTACTTTCGCTTTCAACTTCTCGGCATCAATGTCCCCTTTGCCTCCCATTTCTTCCAGGTCATCATTCCCATATTCCATTTTCTCCTGCTCATTCACCCGCTCGATCTCGTCCAACAGCACCTCGATCTTCTCCCGCAAGCGGCCCTTGTATTTTCCGTCTTCTTCGCCCACACCACCTTATGCAGATTGGCATCCGTCTCCACTTTCGTCCCATCCACAAAATAATTCTCCACTTTACATACCCCTCTTCGATCAGCAGCTCCAGCACCCCAGTGAACACCTCCCTCACTTCCCCCTTCATCACCTCCCCGCGAAACCGGTTGATCATCCGAAAGTCCGGCCGGTTCCCACCCGCCAACCACATGAAGTGCACATTCTCACGCAGCCCCTTCGCAATCCGCCGGTGGAGACACCGTGTGGGTTCGACCCCCACCCGCCCTACTTAAACTCTTCTATCAACGATGTAGCGCGTCAAGTCTTCTAGGGCCTGGCGTTCTGTTCCGGCCGGCATATCGGCCAGGGCGCGTAGGGCCTCCGCGACATACTTCTCAGCTTCGTTCAGAGAGCGTGAGATCGCATCGCTCTTGCGGATGGACTGCACAAGCCGGAGCCTCATATCCCGGTTGGCATCGGTATTTCCTTCCAGGAGGGCCTGGACATCCGGGTCGTCCGGATAGTCTTCGATGTAGTGAAGGGTGGGGAGGGTGATCAAGCCCTGTAGCAGGTCGCTGCCGACCGGCTTGCCGACCTCGGCCTGCTCGCCGTTGAAATCTAGAATGTCGTCCACGATCTGGAATGCCATCCCAAGTTGATAACCAAAATCTTGCATAGCCGCGACAGTGGCTTCGTCCACCGGGCTGATCATGGCTGCCGCCCGCGCCGACATTTCGAAAAGCGAGGCGGTCTTGGCGAAAATACGCTGATCGTAGTTCTCGCGGCTGGCAATGCCGTGACTGGTGAAGAGTTGCGTTAATTCACCGCTCACGATGATCGCCAACGTCTCGGCGAACAGGCGCATCAGGGGCAGGCAGTTGGTCTCGGCGGCCAGTTTGGCGGCGCGGGCGAAGATGAAATCGCCGGTCAATACCGTCGTGGCCGGCGACCAGCGGGCATTCAAGGTCGGGTTGCCGCGCCGCAGGAGCGCGCCGTCAATCAGGTCGTCATGCACCAGCGTGGCAGTGTGAAGCAACTCGACCGCTGCCGCCAGTGTGATCAATTTGCGGGGGTCGGCGCCCAGCATGTTGCCGACTAGCAGCCCCAGGGTCGGTCGGATGCGTTTTCCACCCGCGCCAAGCAGATGATGCAGCGCGGCGCGCAGTTCGGGATGATGCTCATCCGCCTGGGTGCGCATCAATTCTTCGACTTGCTGCATTTCCTCTTGAACAGGCGTAAAAAAGGTAACGGTGCTCAATCTATTCCTCCCCAGGAGAAGAGCCGGGCCGCATTGGCGCTGGTGATGGCGGCGACTTCTTCCAGGCTGAGGGAATTTAGCTGTGCAATTTTATCAGCAATTTCATAGACGAACGCAGGTTCGTTGCGCAGGCCGCGATGGGAATACGGCGTAAGGAACGGCGCGTCGGTTTCGATGAGTAAACGTTCGAGGGGCAAAGCCGCGATAATTTCCTGCCGTTTTACTGCATTCTTGAACGTGACTGGCCCTGTCACGCCGATGTAAAAACCAAGCTGGATCGCCCGCTGCGCCGTTTCGGGCGAACCGCTGAACGAGTGTAACACCCCTACGCGTTCTGCCAGCGGACTCCTTTCCACCCGTAGCCTGTTGACCCCTTCCTCCATAATTTTGATCAAATCCTCGGCGCATGCGCCGTGAGGGACGTCGCCTTTTTCGCGGCAGTGCAGGATGACAGGCAGACGGAGTTCAGCGGCTAAGGCAAGTTGTTCTTGCACCACCTTCTGCTGGTGGTCGTGCGGCGCTTTGTTCCGGTTGTAGTCCAGACCGATCTCGCCGATGGCGACGACCTTGTTCCCCTCACCCCTTGCCCCTCTCCCTGCCCCCTTCACTCTTCGGGTACTTCGCGGGGGTACCCTTCGGGTATGATATGCCTCGCGAGGAGAGGGGGAGGGGTGAGGGATTGCCAGCAGGCGTAACACGTTTCTCGTTTCTTCTGTCCAGGTCAATGAATCATTTGGGTGGATGCCGACCGCGGCGAAAAGCCAGGGATGGCTCTCGGCCAGTTCGACGGCGGCCCGGCTGGAGTCCAGCGTGATGCCGGGGATCAGGATGCGGGTCAGACCGGCTGTCCAGGCGCGCGCCATCACCTCGTCACGGTCCGCGTCGAATTTATCAAAATCCAGATGGCAGTGGGTGTCGGTGAGTATCATGTGTGACGTATCAGGTGTCAGGTATTCCAACGGTAACATGACACCTGACACTGGAACAACTGACAAGGTTATTCGATGCCCGCCACTTCCAGTCCATCCTTCAAGATCGCCTGCACCTTATCGGCGTGGGTGGTCTCGCAGTAGACGCGCAAAATGCGTTCGGTGTCGGAAAAGCGGATGAGCATCCAGCCGCCGTCCTCCAGCCGGAAGAGGTAGCCATCCAGCGTGACCAGCTCGACCACCTTCAGCCCGCCGATGGTCTTCGGGTTGGCTTTCAGGATGAGAGTTTCGCGGCCTTTGCGGTCGCCGCTAAAGGGCGTGTCAATGCGGTCGTAATAATGCGCGCCGACTTTGGCGAAGAGCAGGTCGAGCAGTTGGGAGGGCTTCTTGCCGGTTTTGACCATGAAGTCGAGCAGGTACAGGCCTGCAAGGATGCCATCCCGCTCCGGGACGTTGCCGCGGAAGGCGTAGCCGCCGCTCTCCTCGCCGCCGATCAAGGCGTCGGTTTCGAGCATCTTCGGGGCTACGTACTTGAAGCCGACGCCAGTCTCGTAGACCGGAACGTTGTAGAGCTTACCCAGTTTGTTGAGCATGGTGGTGGTGGAGATGGTCTTGACAATGGGACCGCGCTGGCCGCGCACCTCCAACAGGTAATAGGCCAGGAGACCAAAGACGCGCAACTGGTTGACGAACTTGCCCTTTTCGTCGCCCAGGCCTACCCGGTCGGCGTCGCCATCGGTGATGAGCAGCACGTCGGCTTTGTTGTCCAGTGTAGCTTGCAGGCCAACGTTGATGTTGGGTGGGATGGGTTCGGGGCGTTTCATCTCCGGGAAGGTTGGATTGCGGAGGTTGTGGATCTCGATGACGCGCGTCTTTCCACCCTCAAGCAGCCTGGTAAACCAGCCCGCGCCGTTACCCCACATGGCGTCCACGAGGACCGTCAGACCGGCTTCTTTGATGGGTTGGAGGTCAATCAGGCTTTTCAGGTGTTCGATATAAGCAGGCGCCGGGTCGAACTTGACAATCAAACCCACCTTCTCCGCTTCAACATACGCTGTACGTTTTACGTTTTCCGTTTTATCGGGTATGCCCGCCTCGATCTGCTTCAGCCCCTCCGGATCAATCGCCCCGCCGTGCTCGTCACGCACTTTAAATCCGTTATCTGTGGCGGGATTGTGCGAGGCAGTGATGTTGACCGCGCCGCAGGCTTTTTTGTTGACCACCGAGAAAGCGATGACAGGCGTGGGCGTGGCGCCGTCGGTCAGGTAGACGCGCAGCCCGTTCGCTGCCATCACTTCGGCTACGGCTGCGGCGAAGTGCTCGGACGAGAAGCGCTTGTCGTACCCGACGACAACCCACTTGCCTTTCTTACCTTTTTCGAGCAAAAAAGAAGCAAATCCCTGTGCGCAGCGGCGGACGCTATCAAAGGTGTAATCTTCAGCGATGACACCCCGCCAGCCGTCGGTGCCAAAATGGATTGCTGTTGCCATGAGGACTCCTAAATATGATAATGATAAGAGGTATTATATCAGTAACCGGTAAAGGGGCGAAAGTTTAAAAAACCTGCGCGGTATCAGCGCAGATTATAAGACAAAGGTGAGTTACGAAACGGATGCCACGAACTTCACTCATGTTTCTTGGTTGTATAAATTGACTTTTGATCCGATATGGTGAAAGGCGATGGCAGAGTCTTTGTATATTCTGCATCAATTCGCTCGCGCAGGAATATTTTGATCAGCGATTGGTACGGCACATCGCGTTGGTTGGCAAGTTGGCGTAGTTCAGCCAGCATCGATTCAGGAAGCCGTAGAGAAATAGCGCGTGGAAGGCTTCAGGTTTTGGAAAACGGCTCGTTTGCCTTTGCTCCAGTCCACGTATTCGCTGGAGTCGTGAGTCGCCCAAAACTCACGCTCTTCATCTTCGTTTTTGAATTCAGGCATTGGCTGTCTCATGGACTACTCTATTCCTCAACCCATTTGATCCACTCAAACTTTTCTTTCACCGTGTTGTAGAGCCGCTCGTCCGCTGTCCAGAGCGGACAAGCCAAATGGCGGGCCAGGGCGAGATAGTGCGCAGCATATACGTTGGGACGGTTGAACTGCTTCGCAAGTTTGCTGGCCTCGGTGTGTAGTTCAGGGAGATGGATACTTTCAATATCCATGCTCAGAAATTGCTCCAGTGCGACCTTTCCGTCTTTCGGCTCGATTTGTTCCTTGAGCACTTTGCGATATAAGGCTGAAGAAACTTCATAGCCGAGCAAAGTGGGAGTGAGGATTCGAAAATCATCTTCGATCCAGGTTTTCCAGCGGGTAGTTGCAAGGGTCGTGTATCGCTCTGGAGTGAGCATGGCTACGATAAAACTCGCCTCAACGCACACCGCTCTGTTCATCGTTATGCTCCTGCCTCATTTGTTCTATATCAGCAGCACTTGCAGGCAACTGCCCATATTTATCGAACATTATTTTCTGGTGTTGCCGCAGGTTCTCGAACTGTTCCAGGCGTTTGCGACGACGCAATTCATTTTCCAATGCCTGGGCCACCAAACCAGAGCGCTTTCCGGCAGGAACAGTATTTTTGATGCTATCCCAAAGATCACGGGGCAGGGCAATGGTTACGCGCCTAAATTGCTGCATGTCATCTCCTTTCTTGCATAACACTATTGCATAACACTATTGCATAACATTATACAATAATTTTTCCTCTCTTTTGCAGTCCGTTCTTTGCTATAATCACCGCACTATGATTTATTTCGACTACGCCGCCACCACCCCTGTTGACCCGCGCGTCCTCGACGCGATGCTGCCTTATTTCTCCGAAGAGTTTGGTAACCCATCCTCCGTCCACCGCTATGGACAGAAGGCCGAGGCTGCGGTTGATTCCGCCCGCGAGACCGTCGCCTCGGTGTTGAACTGCCGCCCTGACGAGATATTCTTCACCTCCTGTGGCTCTGAATCCGATAATCTTGCCTTGCGCGGCGCGGCGCTTGCCATGCGAGAAAAAACGGGCACAAACTGGATACTCACTTCCCGTGCCGAGCATCACGCCGTCAGCAAGACCGCCGAGCAGCTCGAAGCGCACTACGGCTTCCAGGTCGAGTGGCTGGACGTGGACGAGTCGGGCATGGTGTATCCTGAAATGGTAGAAAAGGCTATCTGCCACGAGACCGCGATTGTTTCAGTGATGTACGCCAACAACGAGATCGGTACGATCAACCCGATCCGTGAAATTGCAGAAATTTGCCACGAGCACGGTGTGCTCTTC
>JALHUM010000051.1 GCA_022865905.1 Anaerolineales bacterium
CAGGTGGGAGGTTCTGTCCATCGGCTCGACGAAGTACGGATCGTTTTTTGTCAGGTTGGCGGCGGTCCAGTCGGCAGCCGCTTTGACGGTGGCGAAGTTCGACTCGACGGCTTTGGCACTTCCCCCGAAGTGATAAGCCAGCGCCTGGCGGATCTTCTCCAGGTCAATACCGAGAATTTGGGCCAGTACGCCGACGTAAACCATATTGGCGATGTAATCGCGCAATTTCGGGGATACATCTGCAACGCTGGCCAACTGCTTTACCGGCATCGGGTAGAGGCTGATGTCGGCGCGGTTGAGGGGGAGCTTGATATCGTCAATGTAGAAAAACGCGCCGCCGGGCAGCACTTGTGCCAGGTCGCGCGCGAACGAAGCCGGGTTGATGCTGACGACGATTTCGTGCTCATCGCGGCGGGCAATGAATCCATCCTTGTTGACGCGGATGGTGTACCAGGTGGGCAAGCCCTGGATATTGGATGGGAAGAGGTTCTTCCCCGAAACCGGGATGCCCATCTTGAACAAGGCTCGCAATATGATCGTATTTGCAGTCTGGCTGCCGGAGCCGTTGACGGTTGCAATCGTGATCGAAAAATCGTTGACGATTTTTGAAGCGACAGGCATGGCTCTCTCCTAAATTTTGCGTGACTTGTCTCGCAATAACTCCGCCACTGTGGAGGCCATCAATGCAGCGCCGCGCGGCAGGGCTTGCTCGTCGAAGTCGAAGCGGGGATGGTGGTGGCTGGCATCCAAACCCTTCTCCTTGTTTGCTGAGCCGATGAAGAAGAAACAACCAGGCACTTTTTCCATGATGAAAGCGAAATCTTCCGAGCCCATGGTGACGTAATCGCCGGTATCTATCGCGGCATCTGGGAATATCCGGCGTGCCACCTCTGCGATGTGCGCTGCGCTCTCTGGCTGGTTGATGACCGCCGGAGCCAGGCGTTGCAAATCTACCTCGGCCTGGCAGCCCATGGTTTCGGCCAGCCCATACACTATGACCTTGAATCGCTCCAAAACCTTTTCCCGGACTTCCGGCTCGAAGGTGCGGATCGTGCCTGCCAGTTCGACTGTTTGTGGGATGACGTTGAAGGCCTCGCCGCCGTGGATGGTGCATACGCTGACGACCGCGGCCTGTAACGGGGGAACATTGCGGGCGACTATGCTCTGCAGCGCGGTGACGATCTCGGCTGCGGCCAGCACCGGGTCAGCGTTCAGGTGCGGCATCGCGCCGTGCCCGCCTTTGCCGCGCACTTTGATCTTGAAAAGTTCGGCCCCGGCTGTGGCCGGGCCAGCGGCAATGACGAACCAGCCGAGCGGCTTTTCGTTCCAGAGGTGTAAGGCCAGGGCCAGGTCGGGTTTGGGGTTTTCGAGAACTCCTGCTGCGATCATTCCCTCTGCGCCGCCCAAACCTTCCTCCGCCGGTTGGAAGATGAACTTGACTGTTCCGGCCAGCTCCTGACGGTGTGCGAGCAGCATCTTGGTCACGGTCAGGCCGATGGCGGTGTGACCGTCATGTCCGCAGGCGTGCATCACGCCGGGATTCTGGGATGTGTAGGGTACACTGGTTTCCTCAAGGATGGGTAGGGCGTCCATGTCGAAGCGCGCCAGGATGACCGGGCCGGATTTCGCGCCTTCGAGCAGCGCGACGACGCCGGTCTCGGCGATGCAGGTGTGGACTTCCAGGCCGAGGCTGGTCAATTCCCTGGCTACGATCCCGGCCGTGCGGACTTCCTTGAATCCGAGTTCGGGGTGCATGTGGAAATCTCGCCGCAGGGATTGGGTGTATTCGAAGAGCGATTGGGCTTCTGCGAGAAAATCAGTCATTAGGAACTCCGTTGATGTAGGGCGGGTATTTTACCCGCCGCATCTCGTGGCGTGTTAGAAACCCGCCCTACATTGAACACCGACTTAGCTAAACCTGAGCAGGCGGAATTTTTCCTCATAGAGTGGCTGTTCTTCCGTGCTTTCGGGCGAGC
>JALHUM010000004.1 GCA_022865905.1 Anaerolineales bacterium
CCAAATGAGGTGGACATCACCGATTTCATTCAGCCAGCCGGCTCAATGCTGACAATCGAAGTCCTCGGCCATCGCCGCAATTCTCATGGCCCGGCGCACCTTGCCGAACAACCCCGTGGCATCTGGCCGGGAAGCTGGCGAGCAAAGGACGACCTTTGGTTCGACGGTTATAAACTTGTCCCCTGCGGGCTAACTTCCAAACCGGCGCTTGTGACTCGCAAGTGATAGACAGATGTATAGAATAATTGTTCTTCGCCGCGTCGAACCCACTAATGCGTTGCTGCGCAACGCCGTGGTTTCTCATCCCCAAAGTGGCGGGATGGCGTTTTGAAGCAAATCGTTTCTTGAGCCTCCTGATCCATAAAACGGTAGGGGTGGGATTCGAACCCACGGTACCCTTACGGGCACACCGGTTTTCAATACCGGCCCATTCAACCGCTCTGGCACCCTACCTAAGATAAATGTCGAATGACGAATGGCGAATTTCGAATCAAAACAAAGCGTAACACAATTGACGTAGGATACATCGGATTATTTAACAGGTCACGTTATCTCCTCCAGCAGCGCGCCGGCTTCGTCGTAGGCAACCTTGTAGGTGTAATCGGGCGGGCCGTCGCAGGTGGCGAGGCGGCGAGCTTCGGTGGCGTGATGCAGGGCGATGGTTTTGTTGCCGCGGGCGAGGGCGAGCTTGGCCAGTTCCAGGTGGGCATCCGCACCTTGCAGGACGTAGTCGCTGCGCTCTGTGATGAGCAGCGCCTCCTCGGCCAGCCGCTGGGCCTCGTCCGCTGCCGCTTGCCCTGAGCTTACTGAAGGGGTAGTAGCGCGCAACCGCGCCAAGTCAATGAGAATGTCGGCTTCTGTCTCCACCGCGTTGATGCAGCGGCAGCGTTCCAGCGCCTCGTGCAGGTGGCGCTCGGCTTCGTCATGCTGGCCGGCGATGCGGTGAGCTGCGCCTAGCATCCAATGGGCACGCATGAAGTCGTACGCGTTCGGCCATCCTTCGCGCTCCCATTCTTTCGCCAGTTCCAGCGCGCGGAGAGCGTGGGAGATTGCCGATTGCCGATTGCCGACTGCCGACTGCAAGACCTCGGCGTGGCGCAGCCGGAGCAGTTCGCGCAGGGCGCGGTAGGACCAGATAAGGCCTTGCGCTTGAACATGTGCTAACTGCTTCTTGATAGCTTCGCCAGCATTAAGAGCTTGCGAACACTCTGACCACTTGCCCGTGTAGGCCAAGACGTGCCCCAACTCGTAATGTCCAGTGCCTTCGCATTCCTCGTCCTTGATCTCCTGGGAGATCGCGATGCTGCGGCGCAGGTTGGCCTCGGCGGACTGCAGGGCGCCGATGTAAATCTGTGCCATGTGAGCCACGTTCCCCAAACCGATGGCGAGGTTTCTCTTGTTGCCCAGCTTCTCGCAGAGGACGTTCACTTGTTCAAACAGCGGCATGGCACGGCGGGGCTGGCCGCTGAGACTGTATGAGTTCGCCAGCGCGGTCAACGTCCAGGCTTGGTCGCTTTTGTCTTTCAGGCGCGGGGAGCGGTCTTCGCCGTCGGGGAAGAGCGCG
>JALHUM010000005.1 GCA_022865905.1 Anaerolineales bacterium
ACCCGATGCCGGTCACGGTCTCGATGCGCACTCGGCTTTCGGTCAGCTTCTTGCGCAGGTGGGCAATGTGGACATCCACGGTGCGCGTCTGCCCGTAGAAGTCGAAGCCCCAGGCCTGTTGAAGCAATTGCTCGCGGCTCAAGACACGACCGCGCTGCCCAGCCAGGGTCAGGAGCAG
This sequence comes from Anaerolineales bacterium, assembly GCA_022865905.1. GTDB lineage: Bacteria > Chloroflexota > Anaerolineae > Anaerolineales > Villigracilaceae > CG2-30-58-95. Next base: position 179 of record JALHUM010000005.1, read on the forward strand.
GTCGAATTCCTGGGTGCGCAGGTCGAGGGTCTGCTCGCAGAGGCGCACCTCGCGGCTGGCCGGGTCAATGGTCAGGTCACCGATGTGGATGGGAGCCGCATCCATTTGAGTCGCCCGTTCACTGCGCCGGAGGATGGCCTTCACACGCGCGACCAGCTCGCGCGGGTTGAATGGCTTGGTCAGGTAGTCGTCCGCGCCCAATTCCAGGCCGAGGATCTTGTCAATATCCTCGTCGCGGGCGGTGAGCATCAGAATGGCGACGGGATCGTTCTGCGCCCGCAGGCGCCGGCAGACCTCCAGGCCGTCCAGCTTGGGGAGCATTACATCCAGCACGATCAGGGCTGGACGCAGGCTGGCTACCGCTTCGAGAGCCGTTTCGCCATCCCCGGCCGCTTCGACGCGGAAATTCTCGCGCTCCAGGTACATGCGCGCCAACTGGATAATGGAAGGTTCGTCGTCTACAAGCAGGATGAGTTCGTTCATTGGGAGTAACGTGTGACGTGTGATGTGTGGCGGGTGAGGGGTAACTTGTCTTATTGCCTACAAAGCGCCACAACCTCGATCTCGACGCTTGCGCCTTTGGGCAGCCCAGCCACGGCGACGGTCGAACGCGCCGGTGGGTCTTGGGTGAAGAATTCAGCGTAGATGGCGTTCATTTTGGCGAAATCGGCCATATCTATGAGGAAGACGGTGGTTTTGACGGCGCTGTCCAGATTGGTCCCGGCAGATTCAAGCACGTGCTTCAGGTTGGTGAGCACCTGGCGCGTTTCCGCCTCGATGCCTCCTGGAACAAGTTCACCCGTGGCTGGATCCAGACCGATCTGCCCGGCGGTATAAACCGGCTTTACCAGTTTTTCGACCCGAATGGCGATCGAATAAGGCCCGATGGCGCGCGGCGCATTGTCGCTGGTGATGACTTTCTTAATTTTGGGATTGGGCATTTTTACCTCGTTGGGAGAGATTTTTCTTGATTCTAATGCAAAAGAGGAATAGGGACGTAGAGAAAGTCGAAACGATGATCCCGCTCGTTATTGTGATTCTAGGGCATCCAGGCCATCGTGGTGTAGCGCGGATGTAAAATCCTCGTAAAAATTTTTTTCGACCTTTGCTTGACAATCTCTCCCTCTACGTGTAAAATCACACCCGCTCGACAACGGGAAAACGTGACAGCGAATGCCAGGCCGAGATAGCTCAGTTGGTAGAGCACGCGACTGAAAATCGCGGTGTCGTCAGTTCGATTCTGACTCTCGGCACTCTGCGCAGCACCTACTCGGTCGACCAGAATGGAAAGCCAATTGCGGGCGTAGTTCAGTGGTAGAACGTCTCCTTGCCAAGGAGAAGGTCGTGGGTTCGAATCCCATCGCCCGCTCTCACGATTGCGGATTGCAGATTGATGATTGCAGATTGTCAGTCGGCAATCCGCAATCTACAATCCTCAATCCTTTACGGCGTCGTGGCCAAGTGGGAAGGCAAGGGTCTGCAAAACCCTGATCACGGGTTCAAATCCCGTCGACGCCTCTGCAAACGAGTCCGAGAGGGCTCGTTTTTCTTTCTCTTTCCAAACCCTCCTCCTCCCGGCGTGCGGATGCTCAGCACGTCGCCAGCCTGTAGATCTACAGAGCCTTTGCCGGGGAGGGGGAATTCCTTTCCATCCCTGATGATCACATTCTCGCCAGTTTTCCCAGCCTGGCCGCCTGCCAGCCCGTATGGCGGGAAACGCCTCCGCTCGGAGAGCAATGTGACCTGGCAATCAGTCAGCACCTGGATATCGCGCCGGATGCCGTCGCCGCCGTGATACTGTCCCGCGCCACCCGAACCGCGCCGAATTTCGTAGCGCAGTACGCGCAAAGGGTAAGTGTATTCCAGCGCCTCGACCGGCGTATTGAGCGTGTTGGTCATGTGCGAGTGGAGCGCCGATGGGCCATCTGACGAGGGCCGGGCGCCCATCCCGCCGCCGATGGTTTCGTAATAGGCGAATGCCCCCCTGCTACGCGTCCCCCCATTTTCCTCCGGAAAATGGG
>JALHUM010000052.1 GCA_022865905.1 Anaerolineales bacterium
CGACCTACGACCTACGACCTACGACCTGCCGCTAACCGCGCTCCGCACCGCCTGCACGATGGTCTCGCCCGCGGGGCGGTAGAGCCGGCGGGCGTTCTCGCTCATCTGTTTGAGCTGCTGGGGGTCTCTCAGGAGGCGGCTGATGTGGGAGATCAGGTCGTCGGTGTTGTGGGTGACGACGGCGGCGCGCTCGGCGGCGAAGTGTTCGGCGTTGCCGGCCTCCTGGCCGGGCACCGGCCTGAGAATCACCATGGGCGTCCCCTTGGCGAGGCACTCGGCGGTGGTGATGCCGCCGGCCTTGGTCGCCATCAGCGAGCAGACGCCCACCAGCTCGTGCGCCCGGTCGGTGAAGGCGATTCCGACGACATCGCGACGTTGGTCGCCTTCTATGCGCGTGCCCAAGGCAAACATCGCGCCTGGGGCCACTTCCGAAAAACAGCCGAAATCTTCCGCCCCCAGCTCTTTCTTCATTGGCAGGACATGCTCCTCTCCGAGAAGTTTAACCGCCGCTAGCCGGATCAGCTCGACGGCCGCCGGGTGGTTTTGCATCGGCGGGTTGCCAATTTCGAATCTCAACTCATAATCGCCGCCCAACGCACGAGCCAGGGCAAAAGCACGCTCGATCTCGGTGTGGATCTGTTCCTGTACCTTATGCTCAGTATAACGCAGCGTGCCCGCAAAATCCACCTGGGCTGGAATGACGTTTTCGGCCTGGCCGGCATGGATGGCTCCAATGCTGACCACCGCCGGGCTGAAGGGGTGCAAGCGGCGCGAGACGATCCCATTCAGGGCGAAGATGACGTGCGCGCTGATAAAGATGGGGTCAATCGTTTCGTGCGGATGTGCGCCGTGCCCCCCTTTGCCGATAATGCTTCCAAACCACGAATCCACGCCGCCGGAAGCAGGCCCGGATTCGAGGCGGATATCGCCGACCGGCGTGGCCGGGTCCACGTGCAAGGCGATGACCATCTCCACGCCCTCCATCGCCCCGTCCCGGATCATGTGCGGCGCACCGCTGATGCCCTCGGCATCCCCAGCCTCCTCGGAAGGCTGGAAAAGGAAGCGCACCGTACCGGGGAATTTCTCCTCGGCCAGCAAGGTCGCCGCGCCCAGCGCCATGGCGGTATGGGCATCGTGGCCGCAAGCGTGCATCACGCCCGGATTCTGAGATACGTAAGGTGCATCATTGATTTCTTGAATTGGAAGAGCGTCCATGTCGGCGCGGATGGCGATCACCGGCTCCCCGGAGCCGAGGTCTGCGACTACGCCGGTGCTGCCCACGTTGCGTCGCACACAGTATCCCAAGATTTCCAACGCGTCTGCCACAATGGCAGAGGTGCGCGTCTCTTGAAACCCAAGTTCCGGGTGCATGTGGAAGTCGCGCCGCCATTTGATGAGTTGTTGCTGCATTTTACGCGCTTTATCGAGCATAAGTCTCCTTTTTTTACCACTAAGGACACAAAGGAATACCTTTGTGTCCTTAGTGTTGATTATTACACCAATTCGCCCTCGGCAGCCGCCATCAGCGCATCCAGTTCTTTTTCCTGTGCTTCATTCAGCGGAGGAACCTGGTGCTCGCGTAAAATCCGCTCGGCCTCGGCCTGGGCGCGTTCGGCCATGCCTTTCCGTCCGCAATTATCCCACATCTCCCAGGTGCCGCGCTCAGCCAGGCGGGTCAGCAACACTTCACCACTTCTTAGATAGCGGCTGGTGTGCTTCTGCCCGAGGAAGTTATGTGTCCCGTTCATGGCTGCCGCGATGACCTCGACTGCCAGGGAATCGTCGTCGGCGACGAAGCCGCGCCGCAGGCGGCGAATGCTATTGGCCAGTTCGTTATCAGCCACCATCTGGGTAAAAGAACCCATCACGCCGGCTTCCATCTCGCCGATACCGGAGAGTTCGTCCGCGCCGGCCAGGGCTGGGATAGCCGCGTTGAGCGCCCGCTCGAAGCCGTTTTGAATATCCAGCGTATGAGAATTGGTCGAAAAGCCGTACACGTTGACCGGCAGCCCGTAGCGGTGACCAATCTGCACCGTCCCGGCGGAGGCCAGGCCCAGCTCCACCCCGCCCCAGACTGAAATGCCGGTGCGCGGCTCCATCATCGCCAGCCGCCCGCAGTAAATGATTGGCAGCCCCGGATTGACCAATTCAGCCAGCACGAGGGCGATCAACACCTCGGCGTTTTGCTGGGCGAGCGCGCCAGCAATTGAGAACGGCGCGGTCGTGCCGGCGGTGGGACAGGGCAGCGGCCCAAAGGCGATCCCCAGGCGGGCGATCTCCATTATCGCTTCGGCTTCATGCTCCGGCAGGTTCAGCGGGCTGACCGGCGAAAGGCTCAAGCTGAGCATCTCACCAGGTTTCCCAATCACCTCAGCCATTTGCACGGCATAGCGCGCCTCGGCAGCATATTGCACGCCTGGGCCTTGTAGAGGCTTGCTCGTGCAGGGCAGCGCGTGCCGATACATCGCCAACGACATCAACGCACCCGGCACATCCTGCGGCGTAAAGAACGGCGTGATGGTGGTGCAGTTCTCTAACGCGTCGAGCAGGCGGGTCGCGTCGCGCAGGTCTTGCACCGTAGCAAAACGATGCTCGCCGGTGCTGGGATTATAGATATCGCGCGCCCCGCCCAGGTTATGGAAGTTGAGCGAGCCGTCACCGAGGGTCTTAACCGCCCCGCCCCGCCCTCTCAATGTGACTTGGCGCGGGCATCGGGCAATACAGGCGTCGACCAGGTCAGGAGGCAGTAGCACGCGTTCGTCTCGGATGACCGCGCCTGCGCCGGTCAGTACCTCGCGGGCTTCAGCGTGGGTCAGCGTCACTCCAACCTCGCTTAAAATACGCAGCGTGGCGCGATGGACTGCCTCGACTTCTTCAGGGGAAAGAACGGTGAAGTGCATGAAGTTCTCCTCCGAACCAGATAGTTCAGCTTTCCGGTCGTTCAGCCCGCTTCAGCGGGTTTGTAATCCATAGCCGGTGGATTCATCCACCGGAATTAGACGCTACACATTTCTCTTCCAATGCCCTCGCCAGGAAAGCCAGGCGGCGGATCTCGGCATTGATCACATTTTCGATCTTCAAGAAACCGTGCCCCTCGTCATGATAAAGCACCAGCTCCACTTCCTTTCCCAGGGTCTGGAGTTTATCGCGCGCCTGGACGGATTCGCAGGCCGGGCAGCGCGGGTCGTTGGCGCCGCAGATCAACTGCACCGGGGCGCGCACCCGGTCGAGGAAGAAGAATGGCGAGCGCTCGTGCCACAAGTCGTGGTTTTCCACGGGGTCGCCCAGGTTCTCGATATCCCAATGCTGCAAATCGGCGCGCGCGTTGGCGTGGGCGGTGAACCAGTTGAGAAAAGGGACGACCGCTGACCCAGCCGCCCACAGTTCAGGATAGCGCGTCAGGCAGCACATGGTCAGGTAACCGCCGTGGCTGCGACCGGTCAGGGCAATGTGCTTCGAGTGTGCCAGGCCAGCGCGGACCATGTACTGCGCCCCGGCCGCAACGTCATCCGTGTCCACGCCGCCTAAGTCGAAGCGGTTGGCCAGTTGCCAGTCCCGCCCGTAGCCGGTGGAGCCGCGGTAATTGGGAGCGAGCACTGTCCAGCCCCGGCTGGTAAGATGTGCGATAAAGGGATACCACAAGAAGGAGAAATGCCAGTCCGGCCCGCCGTGGATGAGGATCACGGCCGGTTTCTGCGGGGTGGCGTGGGGCGGCCGGTACAGCAAGGCAGGGACGGAAACCCCATCCATTCCAGGGTAAGTAACCTCCACCGGCATCACGAAACTGGCTGCCTTCAATTCAACGGGCATCGAGTCGGACAACTGGTCGAGCTGCCCATCCTGGAGCGACCACTTCCAAAGGTCGCAAGGGTGACGGGGATTATCGAATATGAAGACGACCGATCCCCCGTCGGGCGTAAAGGTGGGCAGATAGTGTTGGCCGGATTCTACCAGCTTGTGAAGCGGTTCTTCGCCTTGCGCCCAGACTTCCAGCCATGTGGCAGCCCCCCTGGAGGCGACAAAGACCAGCTTTTTTTGATCTGGCGACCAGGCCGGGGAATATCGTTCTTCTTCCTTGTCACTCAGCCATGTAAGTTGCGCTGTCGCCGGTTCGTAAATCCCGACATTCCGGCGGCCGTGCGCGTTGGAGCTGAATGCCAATCGTTTCCCATCCGGCGACCAGGCCGGGTTGTGTAGGTCAACGAGCTTGCCCGCCTCGGTGATACCCTGATTCGTTTTCCCATCTGGCGAAACGAGATAAGCATAGAAATCCTGCCCAGCCCCTTCAACGATGACGGCCAGCCAGGCCCCAGCCGGCGACCATTTGACATTCCAGCCAGGGCTGCCCACATCCAGGATGCGGCGCGCGGGGAGTATGGATTTGTCTGTTGACCCTTCCGGCAAAGGGGACGCAACCGGCAGGATATAAGCATCGAAATGGCTCTCCTTGTCCGCCAGGAAGGCGATCTCCCTGCCGTCCGGCGACCAGGCGAAGTTGGGCTGCAGAGCGTAAGAAATGTCAGCCGCAAGGTCAACAGCGCGGCCGGAAGCGAATTCGTGTACGAATAGGTGAAACGACTCGCTGCCATCCAAATCCACGGCATAAGCCAGGCGGCGGCCATCGGGTGAATACTTGGGGGCGAATTTGCCACCTGGGCCTTTAGATACAGGCTGAGGGTCGCCTGAACCGTCGAGCAAAAGCTCGTAGATTTCCCATCCCCCGCTCTGGTTCCAGGAAAAAGCCGCTTTCGCGCCGTCCGGCGAGATGTCGAATCCAAGATAGGGGTCAACATACGGGACGCGCAAGAGTCGTTCCAGATCAATCATGCTGGGCTCATTCCTAAACTTTGAGACAGGCTACCCGATGACCCGGCGCGGGTTCACGCCACGCCGGATCACTCACCTTACATTCCTCGCTGACTTTCGGGCAACGCGGGTGGAAACGGCAGCCGCTCGGCAGGTCAATGGGATTCGGCGTCTCGCCTTGAAGAATGACACGCTCGCGCCGCAAGCGCGGGTTCGGCACCGGGATGACGGAGAGCAGAGCCTTTGTATACGGATGCTGCGGGTTCTTGAGAATCTCCTTCGTCGGGCCGACCTCGACGATGCGCCCCAGGTACATGACCGCAATACGATCCGCGAAGTAACCCACTGTTCCCAGATCGTGGGTGATGAAAATAATGGAGATTTGCCGCGTCTTGCGTAAGTCAGCCAGCAGGTTGAGGATCTCGGCGCGGATGGAAACGTCCAGCATCGAGACTGGCTCATCGGCCAGCAGCAGGTTCGGCTCCAGAACGAGCGCGCCGGCAATGACTACGCGCTGGCGCTGCCCACCCGAGAGTTCATGGGGAAAACGGCGCAGGTATGTGTCGGCTGGCTTCAGGCCGGCATCTTCCAATGCCTTGACGACGCGCGCTTGGCGGGTTTTCGCGCTCCGTTCCAGCCCGTGGACGACCAAAGGCTCCGCGACGATCTCCTCGATTGTCTGGGTTGGATTGAGCGACTCGTAGGGGTCTTGAAAGATCATCTGGATGCGCTGGCGCAGCCGCTTGCAGGTGCGGTCATCCGCGTGGGTTATCTCTTCGCCATCGAAAATGATCTTGCCATCCGTCGGTTTTTCCAAGCCCATCAACGTCAACGCCAGGGTAGACTTACCGCAACCGCTCTCGCCGACCAGCGCGAGCACCTCACCGCGCTTCAGGTTCAGGTCAATACCATCCACTGCGTGGACATAGCGGGCTTTGCGACTGAAAATGCCCGGTCGGCCAGCCCGGAAGAGCTTCCTGAGATTGTAAACTTCTAAGAAGTATGCTTGTGTCATGGTGACGCCTCGACGAGATGGCAACTGGCAAAGTGATCCTCCCCCAGGGAGTGAAGGGCCGGTTGCTCGCTGGCGCAGCGCGCAAAAGCCGCCGGGCAGCGGGGTGCAAAGCGGCAGCCTGCCGGCAGAGCTTCCAGGCGGGGCGGGTAGCCCGGGATGGAAGCCAGTCTTTTTTCAGGATTGGATAGGTCTGGGAAAGCCTTGAGCAGCTCTTGGGTGTATGGATGGCAGGCTGCATTATAGATCGTATCCACGTCGCCATATTCCGCCGTGACTCCGCCATACATGACCAGCACCGAATCGCACATCTCCGCCACAACGCCCAGGTCATGCGTGACGAAAATAATCGAAAGGCCCAGCTTGCGCCGCAGGTTATCGAGCAGTTCCAGGATCTGCGCCTGGATCATCACGTCCAGCGCGGTGGTCGGCTCATCCGCGATCACCACCTGTGGATTGCAGGCCAGGGCCATCGCAATCATCGCCCGCTGGCGCATCCCGCCGGAGTATTGGTGTGGATAGTGATCCTTGTGCTGGGCAGCAATGCCCACCAGGTCGAGCAATTCCACCACGCGGGCATCCAATTGACTGCGCGGAATGGGCGGGGAGTGTTTTATGATCGCCTCGGCAATTTGATCGCTCACCGTCCGCACGGGATTGAGCGCGTTCATGGCGCCCTGGAAGATAATCGAAATGCCCTTCCAGCGGACATCGGCAATCTCCGCCTCGCTCATCGCAGTCAGTTCTTTATCTGTAAAGTATGCGCCGCCACCGACAATCTGCCCAGCAGCCGGCAGGAGACGCAGCAAAGCCAGCATCAGCGTGGTCTTGCCACAGCCGCTCTCTCCGACCAGTCCCATGAGTTCACCTTCATGGAGTTGGAAACTGACTTTCTCCACTGCCCGCGCCGGTGGTTTGCCTTCCGTTATGTAATTTATGGAGAGATCACGAACATCCAGTAATATTGGAGCCTCGCCCTTTTTCGTTTCCTGCCTCCAGGGAATTTCACTCCTAATGACGGGTCTACCGGGTGTGAGATGGTGGGTTTCCAGCCTGGGGTTGAGTACCTGTTCCAGACCGTGTCCGAGCAGGGTCAGCGAAAGGACGACCCACACGATCCCAAAGCCCGGCACGACTAGCGCCCACCAGGCTCCGGCGCTCATCGCGCCGCGCCCGAAGGCAAAGTTGAGCATCTGCCCCCAGGAGAGCGCGGTCGGGTCGCCCAGGCCAAGGAACGAAAGCGTGCTTTCGTCCAGGATCGCCAGCGAGATGACCAGGATGGCGTTGACGACCAGCAGCGGCATGACCAACGGCAGGATGTGGTGGCGAATGATATGGCCGTTCCCTGCGCCGATGGCGCGCGCCCGCAGCACGAACTTGCGCGATTTAACCGCCAGAGTCTGCGAGCGGACGATGCGGGAGGTCGTCGTCCAGCCCAATAGTCCGATGACGAAGATGATGTTGAGCAGGCTGGGCTTGGTCAGCGCCACGATCACGACCATCAGCGGCAAGTCTGGGATGACCAGCATGATGTCGGTGAAGCGCATCAGCAGATTTTCAACCCGGCCGCCGTAGAAACCGGCTACGATGCCCAGCACGCCGCCAATGACGACGGAGATGAAGGCGGCGAAAAAACCAACGATCAACGAGACGCGCGCCCCGAAAAAGAAATTGGAAAGCACGTCCTTGCCAGCATCGTCTGTGCCGAGCCAGTGCGCCGCGCTGGGCGGGTTATAAATATCATTGATAGTAATATTTTCCGAGGTAGAAACATCGTAGGGAGCGAGCTGGAACGCAAATACTGCGCCAACGAAAATCGCCACCAGCATGACCAAGCCGACGAGCGCCAAGCGGTTGCGACTGAAAACCCTCCAGAAATCAAGAAGAGGCGAAGATGGGACAGACGGTTTGAGTTCGGTGGTCTGGACAGCCATGAGTCACTCCGACTGCACGCGCGGGTCGAGGTAAGAATACGTCAGGTCCGCGATCAGGTTGGCGATGATCACGCTCACGGCGATCAAGAGGAACGCTCCCTGCAACACTGGAAAGTCGCGCCGCACCACGGCCTCGTAGATCGCGCCTCCCAGTCCCGGCCAGGAAAAGACCGCCTCGATTTGCAGCGCGCCGGCCACGGTGAATCCCAGGTTTATGGCGATGACCGTCACCAGCGGTAGCATGGCATTCTTCAAGGCGTGATCTTTCAAGATTTGGAACGTGCTCAAGCCCTTGGCCTTGGCGGTCAGGATGTAATCCTCTGCCAGCACGTCCAGAAGGCTGGAACGCATTATGAGCATGTACTCCCCCATATAGACGATGGTGTAAGTGATGGTCGGCAAGAGCATGTGCCTCGCAATATCCCCCCACTGCTGAAGGAATGGCAGGGAGCTAGTGCCCGGCGTGGCTTTGCCGCCAATCGGCAGGCCGTGGCCGCTTCCCCAGAACAACAAAATGATTCCCAGCCAGAAAGTGGGCAGGCTCCACGCCAGCAAACTGCTCAATAGGGCCGCGTAGTCAATGGCTGTGCGCGCCTTCCAGGCTGCAATGATCCCGAACGCCACGCCCAGCATGATGGCCAGGATTTGCCCCGCGCCGATCAGCAGGACGGTATTCCCCAGTCGTTCGACCAGGATTTCCGCCACCGGGCGATTGGAATGGAAACTGATGCCCATATCCCCCTGCAATAAATTGCGGACGTAAATGAAAAATTGCGTATCGAAAGGATTGACCGTGCAGCTCCCCACCTTGATCGGATTGAGCGACTCGAAGCAATTGATCACCTGCTTGACCAGCCCAAAGCGAATGCGGATGGCTTCGATGGCCTCTTGTTTCATGCGCGGGTCGCGCACGCCGGCCCGCGCTGGGTCGCCGGGCAGGACGCGGAAGAGAAGAAAATTCAATACAAGCACAAACAGGATCGTAAAGAAAGACCAGGCAACCTTATTGAGCAGATATTTTTGACGTTTCACGGGGTGCTCCCGGCAAGATAGAGCCTGGGGTGGCAGAGTATCTCCGCCACCCCAGGTGAGGTGCAATTACTTGACTGGCTTGACGACAACCAGGGAGGTTACGTCTTCCAGAGCGACTTTGGGCTTGTCCGTGATCCAGCCGGTGAACCGGTCGGTGCGATAAGCCTGGGTAGCCTGCGGATAGAACGGGATGATGTAAACCACGTCATCGTGAACGATCTGCTGCATCTGCCAGACAATCGCTATACGTTGATCCTTGTCAAGTTCGGTTGCCTGTTGGTTGTACAGTGTATCGTACGCCGGGTTGGAGTAGCCGGTCTCGCTGCTGCCAGTCGGGATCTGGTCTGTCGTCATGACGCCCAGCAGCAGGTTTGGGTCCGGATCGGAACCCCAGCCCCAAATCATGATGTCGAAGTCGAAGGCCGGGCAGCATTGCGCGGTCAGCGCGTCCGGATCCACCGCCTGCATTTGGAGGCTGACGCCGATCTGCCCCCACGTCTCGCTCAACAGTTCAGCCGTGCGAGGGGCATTGATGGAATCGCTCGGCCAGTTCAGGCGGAATGTCAATGGGTGGCTGCCGTCTGGCATGTCGCGTATCCCGTCACCGTTGGCATCCTTATAACCAACCTCGTCGAGGATTTGATTCGCCAGGGGAATGTTGAACTCGTAGTCTTTCAGGCTGCTGTTGTACCACATTCCCAGGCCGTCCGGGATCAGCGTCAGGCCAGGTGTCCCAAGGCCAAGCAGCACCAGATCAATGATCTTCTGCTTGTCGGTGGCGTGCGCCAGCGCCAGGCGCACGTTGCGATCCTGCAACGCCGGGTGGCCGGAGCATACCCCGCCGGCGTCCAGTGGGCAATTTCCCGGCGTGCATTGGTTGAAGATGATGTCGGTCACTTCTGGGGCGAATGGCGCACCGGTGACGACCGCGATGTTGGGTTCGTTGCGCAGGGTCGCGACGGCTGTATTGGGCATTTCGGTGATCAGATCAACCTGCCCGGTCTTGATGGCCTGCACCAGCGCGTCCTGGTTTTCGAAGGTCTGGAAGATGACCTCGTCAATGATCGGCGGGATACGGAAGTAATCCTTGTTAGCCGCCAGATGAACAAACTCGTTCTGCTTATATTCCACCATCTTGAACGGGCCGCTGCCGATCATTTCCACGTTCTCGAACTCGATCGGGTTCACGC
>JALHUM010000053.1 GCA_022865905.1 Anaerolineales bacterium
ACCTACTATCGCGAGTTGATCGGTTGTCCAGCGGATAAGGATGTCATCTGGTGCTATAACGTGGCTAAGCCAGGTATGTTCGCGGGGAACCTGGGCTTCGATTTGGTCGCTGTCTTCGAATCGTTCCCGAACCTCGGCCCGTTGACCGTCAACGACCAGTTTGCCGAGGAAGCCTTCACCGTGTATGACCACTCCAAGGTGCTCATCTTCCAAAAGCGACCCGACTACGACCCGGCGTACGTCCAGGCCATCCTCGGCGCGGTGGACCTGACCCACGTTGTCCATCTGACGCCCAAGCAGGCCAGCACCTACAAAGACCTGATGTTGTCCTCTGACCGGTTGGCAGCCCAGCAGGCAGGCGGCACCTGGTCGGAACTGTTTAGTTACAACGATTTACAGAATCGCTATCCGGCCATCGGGCTGGTGCTGTGGTACGTCACCATCTTGGCGCTGGGATTGCTCGCCTATCCAATCGTACGGGCGGCCTTACCGGGCCTGAGCGACAGGGGCTACCCGTTGGCGCGCGTCGTTGGTCTGCTGCTGTGGGCCTGGTTCGCCTGGATGGGGGGCTCGCTCGGCCTCTCGTATAGCAAGGCGACCATCGGAGTCTCCCTGGGATTGGTAGCGCTGATTGGCGGGTGGCAGGCCTGGCGTCAACGCGAGGAGCTGAAGCAGGAATTTCGCGAACGATGGAAATATTTCTTGATGGTGGAGCTTATCTTCCTGGCCTTCTTCCTGTTGGATCTATTCATCCGTCTTGGCAACCCCGACCTCTGGCATGACCCGGACGGTGGCGAGCGTCCGATGGATTTTTCCTATTACAACGCCATCCTGAAGAGCACTGCTTTCCCGCCGTATGACCCCTGGTTTACGGGCGGTTACATCAATTATTACTACTACGGTTACGTGATCGTCGGCACGCCGGTCAAACTGCTGGGCATCGTCCCTTCGATTGCGTACAATTTCATCCTGCCTACGCTTTTCGCCTGTCTGGCGCTGGGGGTATTCTCTGTGGTGTGGAACTTGCTGGCAAATGGACAGGAGGCAGCCAGGCTATCTTGGAAGTCGTTTTTCAGGCAGAGAGCCTTTCTTGGGGGAATTGCCGCTGCGATAGCGCTGACCCTGCTCGGCAATCTTGGCACAGTCCGTCTGTTCTACCGGGGCTTCATGTGCCTGGCTGCTCCCAGCGCGCAGCTTGGAGGTTACAGCGTACATGATTGCATCATTGCGCCGGGAGTGCCGCCGGTTGATAAAGCCAACCTCCTTGCCCGCCTCTGGTGGACGATAAAAGGCTTCTTTTTATCCCTTAGCGGCCCGGTTTTTCCTCTGACCAACCGCGAGTGGATGATGACGCCCAGCCGCGCCCTGCCAGATGGCTCCGGCAGCCCGATCACCGAATTTCCGCTTTTCACCTTCCTGTGGTCTGACCTGCACGCCCACATGATCGCTTTTTCGCTGACGGTTTTAGTGATTGCCTGGGCGCTCTCGGTGCTGCTGGCGAAAGCCAGGTGGAAGAGCCGCATGGATGCTTTCTTGGGGTTTTTCCTGGCTGGCTTGGTCATTGGCGCCCTCAAGCCGACCAACACCTGGGACTTTTTCACTTACCTCGCCCTGGGTGTAATTGTATTGGCCTATGCGGTCTGGCGTTACGCCGACGTGGAACACATCCGTCTACCTCTGCTGAATTGGACCAAACGCCTCCTCCTGACAGTCGGCGCGGTCGTCGCGCTGGTTGGGCTGTCCATGCTGCTTTACCAGCCCTTCTCGCACTGGTTTGCGCAGTCTTATAACTCGATAGAAGCCTGGACAGGCGGGCGCTCGAGTATCTCCTCCTATCTTGTCCACTGGGGTGTGTTCTTGTTCTTCATCGTCTCTTGGATGGCCTGGGAGACGCGCCAGTGGATGGCTGAGACGCCCGTCTCCGCCCTGCGCAAACTGCGCCCCTATCGAGACCTCATCCTTGCTGCGCCGATACTCATCCTTATTGTACTGGCCATCCAGCAAATTTGGGTCATGAGTCCCAGCCAGAATGTCCCCTGGAAAGGCATCACTATTCTCTGGCTGGCATTGCCGCTGGCGGTCTGGGCGGCGGTGCTGATCTTCCGGCCGGGGATGTCGGATGGCAAGCGCCTGATCCTGTTCATGGTCGGCACCAGCCTGCTGCTGACGATGGTGGTCGAGATCGTCGTCCTGCGCGGCGACGTGGGGCGGATGAACACCGTCTTCAAGTTCTATCTTCAGGCCTGGGTCATGCTTGGGATCAGCGCCGCGGCCGCCTTTGGTTGGCTGCTCTCCGAAATCCCGAAATGGCTGCCTCGCTGGCGCTCCGCCTGGAACGTGACGGCTGTCATCCTGGTTTCCTTTGCGATGCTCTATTTCTTAATCGCCGGGATGTCCAAAGTCCGTGATCGCATGAACCCTGACGCGCCGCATACCCTCGACAGCATGACCTATATGGCCTATGCCCACTATTTCGATTTCGGCGAAAGCATAGATTTGAGCGAAGACTACCGCGCCATTCGCTGGATGCAAGAGAACGTGCCAGGCTCGCCGGTCATCGTGGAGGCCAATTGCCCCGAATACCGTTGGTGCTCGCGCTTCACGATCTACACTGGCCTGCCGGGCGTGGTCGGCTGGAACTGGCACCAGCGCCAGCAGCGCGCCCTGATGGCTGACCAGGTCTGGGATCGCGTTGCCGAGATCAACGCTTTTTACATCGCCATCGACCCGGCGGCCGCGCAGGCCTTCTTGAAGAAATATAATGTTCGCTACATCGTCGTCGGGAAGCTGGAACGCGCCGAATATATCGGCGAAGGACTGCTAAAATTTGATGTTTATAAAAGTAAGCTGTGGCAGGAAGTGTACCGCGATGGACAGACGGTGATTTACGAAGTGCCCGAAGGGTATGAGGTTTTGCCATGACCGAAATTCTCCACGTTACGTCCCGGACCGTTTGGCTTGCCGCGCAAAACTCAGGCAGTTACACCGCCGACAGGCTGACAACCGAGGGCTTTATCCATTGCTCGACGCGCGAGCAGGTACTGCCCGTCGCCAATGCGGTTTTTGCCGGTCAACGCGGACTGGTGCTGCTGATCGTTGACCCGCGCCGACTCCGCCCCGAGGTCCGCTGGGAGCCGGGGGCGGATCGTCCTGAAGAACTGTTCCCCCACGTTTACGGACCGATCAATCTGGAGGCTGTCGTCAGGGTTCTCGATTTCGAGCCTGGCCCGGATGGCCTGTTCGTGTTACCGACATTGCTTAGGTATCGAAATGGAACATGATTTGATCGTTCACCCGGCTCAGCCGGAGGATGCGAAACCAGCCGCCAGGCTGATACACCTGGCGTTGGGCCGCTTTGGCGAATATACTTTTGGAAATGGCAACCCGGCCAAAACGCTGGATGTGCTGGAACGATTGTTTATCGCCGGGAGTAACCGCTTCAGCCACAAACATGCTTTTATGGCCGAGAAAGGCGGAAGCGTTGCCGGGCTGTTGCTGGCCCATCCCGCGAAAATCATAACCCGCTTGGATCTCCTCACGGGAAGGCCTATGCTTAGAATCCTGGGCCTGGGCGAGGCGCTGCGCCTCTTGGTACGCTTCTTGCCGCTGGCCGGAGGTCGGGAGGCTGAAAGGGATGAATACTATGTCAGCGACCTGGCTGTTTTTCCCCAATTCCAGGGACAGGGGATCGGCACGCGCCTGTTGGCGTTTGCGGAGGAACAGGCAGCCAGGCACGGCTTGGGTAAATGTTCCCTGATCGTGGCGTTGCATAATGACGCTGCGCGTCAGCTCTATCTGCGTTTGGGATACCGCATCGTGGAGACGGTCACTTACTCCCGCTTGCAGCAGCGTTGTGGAGAACGTGGTTATCAACGAATGATGAAAGTGCTGTGATTTGGGCTGATTTCCTATGCTCTCATTTTTCTCCTGGTATTTCGCCACCTCATTTCTTGGCCTGTTGACTTTTCCCCTGGCCTACCGCCTCTTTCCAGCCCTGGCCGATCGCGGCTACAGCCTGGCGCGGGCGTTGGGACTGTTGCTGTGGGGTTACATCTTCTGGCTGCTGGCCTCGCTGGGGATCGCGCCAAACAACCTCAGCGGATTGATCCTGGCATTGTTGATACTGGCAGGCTTGAGCGCCTGGGCGTTGTGGAAAACAATCGTCAATCGTCAATCGTCAATCGGAAACAGTAAATCGTCAATCCTTGAATGGCTAAGATCCAACCTCCGCACGATCTTCATCATCGAGTTCCTCTTCCTGCTCGCCTTCGCTGTCTGGGCTGCCGTCCGCGCCGCCAACCCGGAGATCAGCGCCACTGAAAAGACAATGGAACTGGCCTTTATCAACGCTATCCTGCGCTCGCCGACCTTCCCGCCGCGCGACCCCTGGCTCTCAGGCTATGCCATTTCGTATTACTACTTTGGCTATGTGATGACGGCCATGCTGGCCAAATTGACCGGTGTGCTGGGCAGCGTGGCCTTCAACCTGATGCTCGCCCTGCTCTTCGCCTTGAGCGCCGTGGGCGCGTACGGAATTCTTTACAATTTACTGGCCTCGTGGCGGCAGTCGGGCGATGAACAGCGTTTACTGATCACTGATCACTGGTCATTGGCAACTTCCTTCCTCGGCCCCCTCTTCCTTCTCCTCGTCTCCAATCTCGAAGGCTTTCTCGAGGTTCTTCACCAACGCGGCATCTTCTGGCCTTCTAACCCACAACTTGCAACCCACAATTTCTGGACCTGGCTGGATATCAAAGACCTGTCCCTGCCTCCCTCTCAACCCCTCGGCTGGATCCCGGATCGTTACTTGTGGTGGTGGCGCGCCTCGCGTGTGCTACAGGATTACGATCTGGCTGGTGTCTGGCGCGAGATCATTGACGAATTTCCTTTCTTCTCCTATTTGTTGGGCGACCTGCACCCGCACGTTCTGGCCATGCCCTTTGGCCTGCTGGCGATAGCCGCCGCGCTGAATCTCTTCCTGGGCGGCTGGCGCGGCGAGACGAATCTCCTCGGCCTGCGCCTGTCCATCAGCCGCAGCGGTTTCTTCGTCACAGCCATCCTCCTGGGCGGCCTGGCCTTCCTCAATACTTGGGATATCCTGGCCTACACCGCCCTGATGTTGGGCGCGTACGTGCTAGCGCGTGTCCATGAACGCGGCTGGAGTTGGGAACGGCTTGAAGATCTCTTCGCCCTTGGCCTGCCTCTTGGCGTCCTGGTCCTTTTGCTCTATTTGCCGGTTTACGTCAGCTTTTCCTCGCAGGCCGGCGGCATCCTGCCCAACCTGATCTACCCGACGCGTGGCGCACACCTGTGGGTCATGTTTGGCGCGCTGCTCCTGCCGATTCTTGCTTTGCTTTTCTACTTTTGGCGGGGAGAGAAACGCCCGGCCAATTGGGTCTTGGGAATCGGCCTGGCGCTTGGCCTTGTATTTTTCCTGTGGCTATTTTCTTGGGCGATGGGATGGTTCGCCGAGTTGCGGCTTCCAGAGTTCGCCGCCTCGTTTTTGCAGTCCCAAGGCGTGACCACTGCACGCGCCTTCTTCGCAAGCGCGAATCTCAAAAGGTTATCCTCTGCCGGTGGTTTGTTGACGCTGTTAGCGTTGTTGGCGTTTCCGTTGGCGTTCCTTTTAATAAAGGCAGAACGTGGAGAGTCGGAGGCTGAAGAGAAAGAACCATCCCTTTCATCCTTCATCCATCAGCCTTCATCCTTCGTGTTGCTGCTCATCCTCCTCGGCGCGCTGCTCGTCCTAGCCCCCGAATTCGTCTACCTGCGCGATCAGTTCGGCTGGCGCATGAACACCATCTTTAAGTTCTACTATCAAGCCTGGTCGCTGTGGAGCCTGGCAGCTGCTTTTGGCGCAGCGCTGATGCTGACGAATCTGCGCCGCCTCTGGAACTGGTTGTACAGCATCGGGCTGGTGCTTCTGCTCTTCGCGGCGCTTACTTACCCGACCCTCAGCCTGCTGACCAAAACCAATGACTTCCATCCGCCCTTCGGCTGGACCCTGGACGGCGCAGCGCACCTCGACCGCGAATACTCAGAGGATGCCGACGCCATCCGCTGGCTGCAAACGGCGGCCTACGGCGTGATCGTCGAGGCTACCACGCCGACCGCCAGTTACTCCGACTATGCTCATATTTCGACTTACACCGGTCTCCCCACTGTGCTTGGCTGGCCGATGCACGAGGGCCAGTGGCGCGGCGGTTACGACGAACAAGGCACGCGCATGGACGATATCCAGCGCCTGTACGAGACCAACGAATGGACCGTCGCCCAGGCCATCTTGTGTCAGTACCAAGTCCGCTACGTCTACATCGGCACGCTGGAACGCGGTGCCTACCGTCTAAACGAAACAAAGTTCCAGCGTTTCCTCCATCCAGTCTATCAAAATGGCAATGTGACGATTTATGAAGTGCCGTAGCTCACTATAAAGAGCACGAAGTCTTTCTTTGTAAACACAAAGATTTCCTTTGTGATCTTTGTGTCTCCGTGGTGAAATAGCGTAAAATACAACTATGACCAACCGCCGCCTCACCCTCGAACATGCTCTCTATGCGCTCGCCTTTGCCCTGGCGCTGACCCTGCGCTTCCTGCACCTCGGCGCGCTGCCGCTCTCGGATTTCGAGGCGGATTGGGCGTTCCAGGCGTTGCAGGTCGCGCGTGGCGCACACCCTGCTATCGGGCCAAATCCCGCCTACGTTCTGCTGACTTCGATCCTTTTTTACATCTTCGGCGCGGGTAACTTCCTGGCGCGCTTCTGGCCGGCCTTGGTCGGGAGCATATTGGTATTGACACCATTCTTCTTTCGAGATCGCCTCGGGTGTGCCCCCGGTCTTATCCTGGCCTTCGCCCTGGCCCTCGAGCCCGGCCTGCTGGCCCTCTCGCGCGCGGCCGGAAGTTCGATCCTGGCAATCTCGTTTCTCGTTCTGGCTTGGGCCATGGGACGGGAGAGATACCTTCCGTTGGCGGGCATATTCGGCGGGCTGGCGCTGCTTTCCGGTTCGGCGGTCTGGATGGGGCTGCTCTCCCTCGCTCTTGCCTGGTTTATCTGGCAGGCATTTGTCGGCAGACGGGGGAAGACCGATGACCAACAACAGACCGCCAGTGAAGACCAATCGTCACCCGTCACCCGTCACCCGTCACTCGAAACTGCTCACTGGTCACTGGTCTCTAAACACTGGAAAATAACACTCGTCTATCTCCTCGGCACCTTGCTCCTGGCCGGCAGCCTGTTCCTCCTTGCGCCTAATGGACTAAGCGCCTTCGTCGCCTCCATCTTGGCGTATTTCAAGGGCTGGTGGACGCCTTCCGGCGAGCGCGCCGCGCACCTGCTCACGGCGCTGGCTGCCTATCAGTTAATGGCGCTCGTCTTTGGCCTCGTCGCGCTCGTGCGCGGCCTCCTGCGCAAAGACCGCCTGGTGATCGGCTTAGGCTCCTGGATGTTGATCGCCATGCTCCTGGCGCTGGCATACCCGGCGCGGCAAGTGGCCGACCTGGCCTGGGCGCTCCTCCCGCTCTGGACGCTGGCCGCCCTCGAACTCGGCCGCTATACCCGGATGGAAGGCGTCCGCGGCTGGGAGCTGGCCGGCGTGACAGCCCTGACGATCTCGATCCTGGTTTTCGCCTGGCTGAACCTGACCGCTGTGGTTGGGCAGGCGCTTGATTCTCAGGTTGCGCAGACTCGCTTCTTGATCCTATCGGCCACGCTGCTTATTTTGGGGTTGATCCGGATCTTGCTCGCGTTTAGCTGGTCCACAGAAGGTGCGCGCTTGGGCGTGGCCTGGGGCGGGACGGCGTTTCTAGTGGCGTTCACACTCGGCGCCTCCACCGGCGCGGGGGGACTGCGTCAGCCGCTCACCGCCGAGCTTTGGTCGCCCTCGCCGCAAACGGCTCAAGCTGATCTGCTACAAAAGACCCTGGATGACCTCTCCGACTGGAACAAGGGACACGTCGAGTCCCTGCCGGTGACGGTCGTCGGCCTGGATTCGCCCGCCTTGCGCTGGCTGCTGCGCGACTGGGAGGTGAAAGAGGCGGATGCGCTCTCGCCGGCCGACTCCCCGGCGCTGGTCATCGCCTCCCAGGGTATGGAACTGAACCTGAGCGCCGCCTACCGCGGCGAGGATTTCGTCTGGTACCAAAGCCCGAACTGGGATGAGGCGCTGCCTGAGGAATGGTTGCGCTGGTTTGTATATCGCCAGATGCCCCAGCAGAAGGAAAGCCTCACTCTCTGGGCGCGCGGCGATTTATTCTTCGATTCGGGACAGACCACCTCACCTGCTCCATAAAGAGAGCAGCAAGATTTATATTTGCCACTCATCAATCATCAATCATCAATCATCAATCATCAATCGTAAATCGTCAATCCGAAATCGTAAATCCTCTCATGCCTAAACCCTCCATTATGGTAGGGAACTGCCCTACCATAATCGCCATTGACGGCCCGGCGGCTTCGGGCAAATCCACCCTCGGACACCGGCTGGCCGGGGCGCTGGGATATTTGTTTTTCGATACCGGCGTCATGTACCGCGCCGTGACCTGGCTTGCCCTCCAGCGTGGGATTGGCATGGACGACGAGGCGTCCATCACAGCCCTCTCCAACCAGGTGCAGATTGACGTACGCCCGCCATCCAAAACGGATGGCCGTGCCTGCGACGTGCTGGCTGACGGCCTGGACTTGACCTGGGAGACGCGCCGCCCAGAGGTGGATGCCAACGTTTCGCAGGTCTCGGCCTACCGCGGCGTGCGCCAGGCGCTGGCTTCCCAGCAGCGGCGCATCGGCCTGCGCGGACGCGTCGTCATGGTTGGACGGGATATCGGCACAGTCGTCCTGCCTGAAGCAAATTTGAAAATCTACCTGGACGCCTCGGCCGAGCAGCGCGCCCGGCGGCGTTACGATGAGATCATCGCCCGCGGCGGAAAAGCCGACTACAAGGAAATCCTGGCCGGTGTGCGTAAACGAGACAAAATCGATTCCACCCGCGCCCACTCGCCGCTGAAAGCCGCCCAGGATGCTGTCATCATCGATTCCGATCATTTGAATGCTGATGAAGTTTTCGCCAAGGTGGTCGCGCTTATTGGCGACCAAAGTGGTCGCGCTATTGGCTACCA
>JALHUM010000006.1 GCA_022865905.1 Anaerolineales bacterium
CTGCCCGAATTCCGATCAATCCGTTCAAGTGAGACTCTGCCTGGTGCAGAGTCTCACTTCTTTACATAACATTTTTGTATAGAATTTTGACGCTCAATTCGCATATTTGTAAAGAATTTTGACGCTCAATATGGATATACTGTGAACATCTCTGGGCCTTCCAGAGAAATAATCCAGAAAGGAGGAAAATCCCATGTTATTCGCACCGAAAGAAAAAGGCCAGGGCTTGGTTGAGTATGCGTTGATTCTTGTTTTGGTTGCTGTCGTTGTTATTGCCGTTTTGACTCTGCTCGGCCCCATCGTCAGCAACGTCTTCTCCAAGATCAACTCGGCATTGGATTAAGTAATCTCTGCCCGAATTCCGATCAATCCGTTCAAGTGAGACTCTGCCTGGTGCAGAGTCTCACTTCTTTACATAACATTTTTGTAAATAATTTTGACGCTCAATTCGCGTATTTGTAAAGAATTTTGACGTTCAATTCGGATATACTGTGAACATCTCTGGGCCTTCCAGAGAAATAATCCAGAAAGGAGGAAAATCCTATGTTATTCGCACCGAAAGAAAAAGGCCAGGGTTTGGTGGAGTACGCGTTGATTCTTGTTTTGGTTGCTGTCGTTGTTATTGCTGTTTTGACTCTGCTTGGCCCCCTCGTCAGCAACGTCTTCTCCAAGATCAACTCAGCAATGAGTTAATCCTGCTGGCCTTCAACACGAATGGGACTCTGCCTCGAGCAGAGTCCCATTTTTTGTATCTGTATCTAACTTTAATGTAAGTGGTCATGGCTTGAATTTTACTGTATAATTCAATAGTCAATTCAGCCATTTGGGCATAAGGAGAGTGCTATGCGTCGCGGAAGAATATTCATTTACCTGGCGTTGATACTCATCATCGGTGTTGCGGCAGCTTTTTTCTACCTCCGCAGCAAAGGGGTGCTCAGTACGAACCCTTTTGCATCTCCCACGCCTGAGGTGCGCAATGTAGAGGTCGTGACCGCAGACCAGAATATCCTCCAGGGAACACAAATAACAGAAGAAATGTTAGGCTCCATAACCCTGCCTGAAACCCAGGTGGTCGTTGATCTGTTCACCAGCAAGGCGGACGTTGTGGGGCAGTATGCAAAATATCCACTTGCGCAGGGTATCCTCATCACCAGTGCGATGGTTACGCCAGCTGTAGAGAATGTCAACCTCGCTGGCTCCATTTGGGCGCCTCAGATCCCGCAAGGGATGACGGCCATCGCGATCCCCATCACGCGTCTATCCTCAGCCGCCTACGGAATTCGCGATGGCGATTTCGTGGACATCCTCGTTTCGCTACTGCTGGTGGACGTCGATTCCAGCTATCAAAGCATCCTGCCTAATTACACGGCTATCGTGACGGGTTCTGGCTATCTTCTTGAACAACTACCGGCGTTGACTGCTGCAATAAGATCGACTGAACCTCGCATTGAGACTGCGCAAGGACGAACAGAGCTTGACGCCACACTGAACGAACCTCTTTACATCGTACCTTCCGAGTCTCAACGCCCTCGCATGGTGACGCAGATGATCGTGAAAAATGTGCAGATATTGCACGTGGGCACATTCCCTCTGCCGGGCGAGGCCATGACCCAGATGGCTACCGGGCAATCTGAAACTGGCGCTACTGCAACGCCTCAGCCAGGACAGCAAGTGGCAGCGACTGTCGTTCGACCGGATATGGTAACGCTGATGGTGACTCCACAGGATGCCGTCATGTTGAAATATCTTTTAGATATTAATGCAAGCATTACGCTGACCTTGCGCAATCCAAACGACCAAGAGACAAATGCGGAAACGGAAGCCGCTACGCTGCAATATTTATTGAGCCAATACAACATTCCTGTTCCGGCCAAGCTGCCTTACGCAGTCGAACCTCGCACTGATACGATTACACCGCCAGAATTGCCCAACGATATCATTGTGGTAATTCCAAAATAGCCACAGGTCGTATCAGTACTTTAGCAAAAGTGATACCGATTACGTTCTATTTTGATGCGATGAAACCGTCCAGCAAGAATTGGGTTTCATCGGGACGTAGCATGGAGATTGTTCATGGGTGATGGCGACAAAATTCGCGTGCTGATCGTAGATGATATTGCCGAGACTCGTGAGAACATCCGTAAGCTGTTACAATTTGAAACGAATATCGAGGTAGTTGGAACTGCGAAGTCGGGGCGAGAGGCTATCCAGCTTTCGCAAGAGATGGCTCCGGATGTCGTCTTAATGGATATAAACATGCCGGATATAGATGGGATTGCTGCAACGGAGGAAATCCGCAAGAAGGCTCCAGCCACCATGGTAGTGATCCTTTCCGTACAAGGCGATCAGAATTACATGCGGCGGGCGATGTTAGCCGGCGCGCGTGACTTTTTAACCAAACCTCCAAATCCAGATGAATTAACCGCTGCAATCCGGCGCGCCGGCGCTGTGGCGCGCGAAGAACGCAACAAGCGTTCTCTGGCTTACGTCACTCTCAACGGGGGAGGAACGCAACCGCTGGTTGGTCCAAGAGTGATCCATGGCAAGGTTATCATGGTTTACAGCCCTAAAGGTGGAACCGGATGCACCACCCTGGCAGTCAACCTCGCCCTTGCATTACATAACGATGAGACTCGTGTGCTGCTGGTGGATGCAAATATGCAATTTGGGGATGTGGCTGTTTTTCTGAACGAACAGGGTAAGAACACGATCCTCGACCTGACGCCGCGAGCGGATGAACTTGACCCGGATATCGTCGAAGAGGTGATGATCAAGCACGCTGCCTCAGGTTTGCATATCCTCGCCGGCCCTTCCCGTCCCGAAAACGCGGAAAAGGTCACTACTGCTCAATTTATGAAGGTACTCCAGTATCTTCGCCAATTATTTGCCTATATTGTCGTAGATACTTGCTCTTACTTGAATGATGTTACCCTGGCAGTCCTGGACGACAGTGATGTCGTTGTCCTGGTCACGACACAGGATATTCCTTCCATAAAAGATGGAAGATTGTTCCTGGACCTGATGGCGACGATGGGCATACCCTTAGATAGAGTTGCTTTTGTGATTAATCGTTTCGACAAGCGTATTGCCATCACACCGGAAAAGGTAGCTGAAAACCTCAAGCTAGAATTGGCTGCAGTGATCCCGTTGGATGAACGCGTGGTCATCCCATCTGTCAACCGGGGTGTCCCCTTCGTCCTGGACAACAAAATGCAGCCCTCTGCGCGTGGCGTATTCACACTTGCTGAAGTGCTGCGCGCAAAACTGATGAGTGTCGAAGGAGAAGGGGCCGAGAAAGTGATCAGACGGTAACCAGGCAGGAGGTAAAAGGTGTCGTTGCTTAAGCGGATCGAACAAGGAAAATCATCGGAAGAGTCAAACGCTCCAGCGCAGACGAGCGGTGACGGATCGCGCCTGGCTTCCCTCCAGGCTCGCCGAGTCGGCGTAACGAATGCCACTCCGCAAGCCGGTTCCTATTTCGACTTGAAGACGCGCGTTCAAAATAAGCTGTTGGCCGAACTGGATCCCACGATGGATATTGCGAAGACGGATGAAGTCCGCCGGACGATCCAGAACTTGTACGAACAGATATTAAACGAGGAGAGCATCGTTCTTTCTCGACCTGAGCGTGCTAGACTTTTCGAGCAAATCTCAGCCGAAATCCTCGGCCTTGGGCCTTTGCAACCCCTGCTGGAAGACGATTCAGTGACAGAAATCATGGTCAACGGGGCGAAGAACATCTACATCGAGCGCAAGGGAAAGATCCATCGTGTACCGGTGACGTTCGAAAGCAATGAACACGTGATGCGTATCATTGATCGTATCGTGGCCCCGCTAGGGAGACGCATTGACGAATCCAGCCCATACGTGGACGCCCGTTTGCCAGATGGCTCGCGCGTCAATGCTGTCATTCCGCCCATCTCGCTGGTAGGCCCTACCCTGACGATCCGTAAATTCGCCCATATCCCATTCACGGTCGAGCAGTTATTGGAATTTGGTACGCTCACAGCGGAAGCGCTGCAATTAATCAAGGCGTGCGTAGAAGCGAGGATCAATATTGTTATATCGGGCGGTACAGGCTCCGGTAAGACCACGTTGCTTAATGTTCTTTCCGGTTTTATTCCCAGCGATGAGCGGATCATCACCATCGAAAACGCGGCCGAGTTACAGTTGCGCCAAGAGCACGTCGTCACGCTGGAATCTCGCCCCCCAAACATTGAAGGCCGTGGAGAAATCACCATCCGGCAATTGGTGATCAACTCTTTGCGTATGCGTCCTGACCGGATCATCGTGGGCGAGGTCCGCGATGATGCCGCGCTGGACATGCTCCAGGCCATGAACACGGGCCACGATGGTTCGATGACCACCCTCCACTCGAACTCACCCCGCGACACATTGGCGCGCCTCGAAACCATGACCCTTATGGCAGGTATGGACCTCCCCGTCCGCGCCGTACGTGAGCAAGTTGCCTCGGCCATTGACATGATCATTCATGTGGACCGCATGCGGGATGGCTCGCGTAAAATCGTCAATATTACTGAAGTATTAGGCATGGAAGGTGAAATCATCACTACGACAGATGTCTTCGTTTTCGAGCAGACGGGAATAGAAGGCAACCGGGTGGTTGGAAACCTGCGACCAACAGGTTTGCGGCCTAAGTTCATGGAGAAGCTCGAGGCGGCCGGTATTCACTTGCCCCCAGTCATCTTCGGCGTAGGCGCCCGTCAACGCTACTAATGGTAGTTCGAAGAGCTATCATAAAGGCAGGCATGGACAGGAAATCTTTTGCCCAATCTCTGATTGGCAGGTGATCCAGTGATAACTGTCTTGATCATCGGCGGCGGTTTGGCGTTTTTCTTGCTTATCATCGGTGTGTATTTTTCGGTGACCAGCGAACGAGCGCTTGTGGAAGAGCGGTTGAGCAAGCTCCTCGAAGAGGAAAAATCCCCCAAAGCATCGAAGGAATCCAGGGGCGCGCTGACAGACTGGGTCAATCGGCGCGTCGAAAAATCCTCCTTTGGTGATCGCATCGCGCGTGAATTGGCGCGCGCGGACTTGAAGTTCAAGCCGGGTGAATACATTGCACTGTACGCGATCTCGATTGCGGGTTTTGCCATGGTGGCATTCTTCCTGGGCGGCAGGCTTCTCCCCTCGGCTCTCATCGGCGCGGTGATGGGCGCATTTGTCCCGCGTTTGTATGTGAAACGCCAGCAGGGAAGGCGGTTGCTCCGTTTCAACGAACAATTGCCAGACATGCTCAACCTGGTAGTCAATGGCCTGCGCGCTGGCTTTTCCACGATGCAGTCGCTGGAGTCGGTTAGTAAAGAGATGCCACCGCCGATCTGCGATGAATTCCGCCGCGTTGTTCAGGAAATGCAGTTGGGCATCCCGATGGAACGCGCCCTGAACAATCTTTACCGGCGCATCCCGAGCGAAGACCTCGATTTCGTCATTACCGCGATCAACGTGCAACGCGAGGTTGGCGGCAACCTGGCAGAGATCCTGGATATTATCTCTTACACGATCCGCGAGCGGATCCGCATCAAGGGCGAGATAAGAGTGCTGACTTCTCAAGTCATGTATTCTGGGCGTATCCTGGCCTTGATGCCGGTCGCCTTGATCTTGATTCTCTGGTTTATCAACCGGGATTACATGATGACGTTCTTTGTGCCGGAGAATCGTCTGTGCGGGCTTATCGCGCTCGGTACCGCCGCGCTGATGATTGGTATAGGCTATTTCGTCATGACAAAGATTGCAAGTGTTGAGGTGTAAGATGTGGACTGGGATCATTGTCGTCGTCGTTATTGTCGCTATCGTAGCCGTCATCTTGATTTTTGCGGGGGCGCGATGGCCAAAGGAAGAGGAAGATCCATTGGCTGCGCGCCTGGCGGAATTCAGCGAACGGGGAGAGGTTGCTTCGCTCGAGGAGATTGAGCTTTCCCAACCTTTTGCTGACCGCGTGATCTTGCCCGTGGCGCGCCGCCTGGGCGACATATCCTCCCACTTTACGCCTCAACACCAGGTGGAGACGATGGCGAAGAATCTGGAATTGGCCGGCGACCCCGGCCGTTTGGATGCCTCCTCATTCCTCGCTTTGCGGTTTGTGGTCGCGGGCGCGTTTGGAGGTCTGCTCTTCCTGGTTTTCATGTTTTCGAGTACCTGGTCGGTATCGCGCGAGCTTCTTTCTACGCTTCTGTTCACGGTGCTGGGTTTCTTCTTTCCCCAGCTCTGGTTGAAGAGCAAAATAAACAGCCGCCAGAAAGAAATCCGAAAAGCCATGCCAGATGCCCTGGATCTGCTGACGATCTGCGTCGAGGCCGGGCTGGGCTTCGATGCTGCCATGGCCAAGGTCAACGAGAAATGGGATAACCAGCTTTCGATGGCTTTTGGACGCACGATCCGCGAAATCCAGTTGGGTAAATTGAGGCGTGAGGCCCTGCGGGATATGTCCGACCGCGTGGGCATCCCGGAGATGACCAGCTTCGTCGCGGCGATCATCCAGAGCGAGCAGCTCGGCGTCGGTATGGCCAAGGTCTTGCGCATCCAATCCGACCAGATGCGTATCAAGCGCCGCCAACGCGCCGAAGAGGAGGCGCGCAAAGCGCCGCTTAAGATGGTTTTCCCGTTGGGCCTCTTCATTTTCCCATCACTCATGATTGTGTTATTGACTCCGGCCGCATTTCGCTTGAGGGATACTCTCCTGCCGTTGGCACGCTAGGCCTTATGCCCTGTCATGGGAACATACCGCCTTTATGAATGGTTATGGTGTGGTTTAGATTGGTTGTACCCGCCCGTTTGTGGGGGATGCGGTCGGTCGGGCGCCCGCTGGTGTGCGGAATGCCAGCGTCAGGTCACGTCGTTGCCGGATCCCATCTGCGCTGTTTGTGGACTACCGGTAGCCTCTGAGGGGTTGTGTAAAGGCTGCCGGCTTCGCTTGCCTCCTTTTACGGCGCTCCGTTCCTGGGTCGTTTTCGAGGGGCCGGTGCGTTCCGCGTTGCATCGGCTGAAGTACCGGCGAAACTTGGCGCTGGGGGACGCGCTGGCGCGTCCAATGGCGGATTTCTGCCGCCACCTGGACTGGCCCGTGGAAGTCGTAGTTCCGGTGCCGCTGGGGAAAAGACGCCTGCAAGAACGCGGCTATAATCAGGTCAGCTTGATCGCCATGCCGCTGGCCGCGCTCAACCGTTGGCGTTACGTGCCGCGCGCCCTGTCCCGTGTGCGGGAGACGAAATCCCAAGTGGGTCTTTCTGCGGTGGAGCGCCAGGAGAACATGCAGGGTGCTTTTCGCGCTGACCCGCGACCGGTCCGCGGACGCGCAATCCTATTGATGGACGATGTCGCCACGACCGGCGCGACGATTTCCGCTTGCGCTGAGGCGCTCTTATCCGCTGGCGCAAAAGCTGTTTTTGCGCTGACGCTGGCGCGGGCCTTGCCCCGCCATGGCTTGCAGAACGTTTGACAAATTCATATCTTCTCAATAATTAGGGGAAAAATGGGGGTTCGCAAGCGGGCTTCGCC